>CAYTDH010000606.1:0-2877 GCA_964436325.1 uncultured Tangfeifania sp. | reverse complement strand
GAAGAATTAGAACTGACCAAAAAAATACAGCAGTGTTTCGACCGGGATAACCCTTTTCGGAATGGTGAACAGGAAGAAAAAACCATTTCGGTATCATCTGGCAGTTCAACCGGCGATGAACAAACCGATGCGGAAACACCAAAAAAAGAAGCCCCTTCGGGAAAGGCAAATGAGGTTAGCCAACTGGAAAAAGAGTTCATCTCTGCTCCCCGGAAAATTCTTCCCGATCTCCCCGGAGTTAAGCCCACAGCTTCCCTTCCCACAGGTGACCCCATCGAATTTCAGGTCAACAACAATATTACCTATTTAAACACCGAACACTTTCAGACACAAGAGGGAAAAAAAATCTTTCTTGAAGGCAAAGGCCTAAAGGATAAGCTTGAAAACAACATGAAAAAAGCAGATGAGCTGCGGGAAAAATATAACCAGACAACTGATCCGGACAGGAAGGCCATGATTGGCCAGTCCATACTAAGCCACGAAAAAAATGCCTTTCAGTTAAAAGAAAAAATCAACGAACTCTTTTCCGTAAGCCGGAAACTGGAAAATCAATACTGGCAAAATGCCGGAGAAACAGCAGTAAATAATTTCCTGATGAAATTGGAAAAGGTGGAAGCAGTTCAAAGAGCCAAAGAAACTGCTCAGCAAGAGGAAACACCTCCTTTGGACAGCTCCCTGCTAATTCCATCGGGTGATTTTTTCCGGATACCCGACTTAACCTCCCCCAGAGCGCCGGAGCCTGAACCACAACCTCTGATTTACAAAATTCAGATTGGTGCTTACAGCCGGGGATTGCCGGCTTATATGAAACGCCTGTTCGATAAACTGTCGATGCTCCGGAAAATTGAAAACTATACCGATGAGAACGGAGTGGTGGTTTATACCACCGGAAACCTTACCAATCTTGAAGATGCCATAAAAATGCAAAATCAGGTGCGTCAGGAAGGAATAAAAGATGCCTTTGTTGTACCTTATTTTAAAGGAAAAAGAATAACTTTGGAACGAGCAAAAAAAATAGAAGGGCGCAATGACCTCGAAGAAGACTAAAAAAATACCGGACAGTACCCCGCGGGCCAAAAATCAGCATGAATATTCGCTGATTTTGCATAACGATGATGTGCACAGTTTCGATTATGTCATCGATGCGTTGGTTGACATTTGCGATCACGATTATGAACAGGCCGTACAATGCACCATCATCACACATCACAAAGGATGTTGTGATATTCGTAAAGGAACAATGGAAACATTGAAGCAAATGAAAGACGCATTGTCCAAAAAAGAATTAAGTACCACCATAAATCCGGAACCATGACTGTTTTTGCCATTATTCTGCTCATTTTTCTGGGATTGCTTCTCCTGCTCATTGAGTTTGCGGTTATTCCGGGCATCACCATTGCCGGCATCGGAGGGTTCATCCTACTGGGCGCCAGTGTTTACATTGCTTTCGTTGAGTATGGAACCGGCGTGGGATTCCTCACCCTCACTATAGTTCTAATTGCATCACCCCTCATGATTTACTATTTATTCAAATCAAAAACCGGAAAAAAAATGGTGCTCGAATCCAACATTGAAGGAACAGTAGAAGCAGTGGATAATACCAGAATAAAAGTGGGCGATACCGGAAAAACCATCGGCAGGTTGGCTCCCTCGGGAAAAGTAAAAGTCAACAAAGAAGTGGTTGAAGCCACTTCAACCGGCGCCTATGTCAATCACAATACCGAAATTAGGGTAATTAAAGTACTTGCAAACAAAATAATTGTTGAACCAGTTAATAAGAATCAAAATGATTGAATCAATCGGTACATGGGGACTTGTTATCGGAGTCATTGTCTTACTCTTTATCGTCCTCTATTTCATTCCAATCGGGCTGTGGTTTTCAGCCCTAGTTTCGGGGGTTAAAATTTCCCTGATGCAACTATTCCTGATGCGTTTCCGGAAGGTCCCCCCGGGGATTATCGTACGGGCACTCATAGAAGGAACCAAAGCCGGGCTGCACCTCAACCGCAATGATTTGGAAGCCCACTACCTTGCGGGAGGGCATGTTGCCAATGTTGTTCATGCCCTGGTTTCGGCATCCAAGGCCAACATCGATCTGTCTTTTAAAGTAGCCACCGCCATTGATCTGGCAGGACGCGATGTATTTGAGGCTGTTCAGATGTCGGTTAACCCCAAAGTGATCAATACCCCGCCGGTAACTGCTGTTTCCAAAGACGGTATTCAGCTCATTGCCAAGGCCAGGGTAACCGTTCGTGCGAGCATCAGACAACTCGTGGGAGGTGCCGGCGAAGAAACCGTACTTGCACGTGTAGGAGAGGGAATTGTCTCCTCTATCGGATCTTCGCACTCGCATAAGGCGGTGCTCGAGAATCCCGACTTTATTTCCAGGGTCGTCCTTGAAAAAGGCCTCGATGCCGGAACAGCTTTTGAAATCCTCTCCATCGATATTGCCGATATCGATATTGGGAAAAATATTGGTGCAGGATTACAAATTGACCAGGCTGAAGCCGATAAAAATATTGCACAGGCAAAAGCCGAAGAACGCAGAGCTATGGCCATCGCGCTGGAACAGGAAATGAAAGCCAAAGCACAAGAGGCCCGGGCCAAAGTCATCGAAGCCGAAGTCAAAGTACCGCTGGCCATCGCAGAAGCCTTCAAAAGCGGGAATCTGGGAATCATGGACTACATGAAATATAACAACATCAAAGCCGATACGTCCATGCGCGATTCCATTGCCGGTGATGAAGCCAGAGAAGAAAAAGAATAAAATACAGCCTCGGTTTTAAAAAGCCTTTCCCTACCGGAAGGGCTTTTTTGTTAAAAAATGTTATCCAACATATTTTTTAACATTTACTTAAACCTTTTTTTCCATTCACC
>CAYTDH010000605.1:0-2890 GCA_964436325.1 uncultured Tangfeifania sp. | reverse complement strand
ATCCCGTATCGGAATATTTCATCAGCAATAATCCCTTTGAAAGGGCCATCAGAAGTACCCAAAAATCCGACAGCGAAAAATGGATTCCTGCCATCCGGCACCTTCAGAATTACGGGGTGCTCTGCCTCTTTCCGGCAGGTGATCTGAGCACCTACAGCACGTTTCAAAAAATGACCGACCGGGTATGGCAATTTCCCGCAATCAAATTCATCAAAAAAGCGCGGGTACCTGTTGTACCTGTCTTTTTTAAAGGCAGCAGCAGCCGGTTGTTTCATTTGTTTACCAAAAGACCCAACTCCCTGAGACGCTCCGGACTTCCGTCTGAGCTGCGCAGAAAAAAACACAAGACCATCAAAATCCGGATCGGCAATGCCATTCGCGTGGAAGAACAGGATCAGTTTAACGATACCTTTCAGTTCGGAAGATTTTTACGGGCCAAAACCTTCGGTATGGAATCTTCTCTCGAGGTCAAAAAATTCTTCAATTACACCCTGAAGCCCAGGTCTAAACCCGAAAAGATCATTGAGCCGGTTGCAGGGGAAAAGATTTTGGCGGAAATTCATCGAATTAGGGAAGATTATACCCTTTTTCAGTTAAAGAATTATACCGCCTTTTGCGCCCCCTCAAAAACAATTCCCTCTGTTTTAACGGAAATAGGACGATTGCGGGAAATCACATTCCGGGCTGTGGGCGAAGGCACAAACCGAAGCACCGACATTGACGAGTTCGATCTCTATTACTACCAAATGTTCATTTGGGACGAAGAGAAAGAGTGCATCGTGGGCGCATACCGCATCGGGAAAGGCGATGAAATATTGAGTCAGTACGGGAAGCGCGGTTTTTACATTCACTCCCTTTTTCGAATCAGCGAAGAATTCAAGCCGGTTCTCCACGAAAGCCTTGAGTTGGGACGCTCTTTTGTCATTCAGGAATACCAGCGAAAACCGCTGCCCCTGTTTTTATTGTGGAAAGGCATCCTGTACTTTCTGCTTAAAAATCCTGAGTACCGCTACCTCATCGGTCCGGCAAGCATAAGCAACAACTATTCAAAAATATCCAAAGACTTAATCATCCGGTTTATCATGCTGAACCATTTTAACCGGGAAATGGCCCGGTTTGTAAAACCCCGGAAAAGGTATAAAATAACCGGAGACCATACCGATATCAATATTTTAATGAAAAACATCAACCACGATCTTAACCGGCTTGACAAAACCATCGGGGATATGGATGAAATGAACACCGGTCTTCCGGTCCTGCTCAAAAAATACATCAAACTGAATGCAAAAATCATTGCTTTCAATGTTGACCCCAAGTTTAACAACTCGCTGGATGGACTCATAATGCTGGATGTTTATGACATACCCAAAAATACAATTGCAGCGTTGTCGAAAGAAGCCAATGACGGTACTATCCTCGAACGGTTTTACTCCAGCAGGGAATAAATCACTGTTTTCCGGCTTCACCTGGTTCCCCCCCTTTGAAAAACAGAGCCAATAACTGGTCTCAGGATAAGAATCAGTCAGAACAAGGTAAACCACAAAAAAAGGAATTCATAAAACATGATCATCGGAAGGCCTCCGCAATGAAAAAGGAAGTGTTTGGTTGAGCCCGGGTATCTTTACCGGACAAATTGAAAAGTATGTGGGCAATACCCGGACTTCTTTCCGCTTTTTTCTGGGCATTTTAATGATTACTTTTGGAAGCAGGTGACTTTGGAAAGTTAAAAACATTCTTAATTTCATTCCCCATGAAGGTTGGTTTCGTTAATGTTTCAACAAATTATCGCGGCTTTTTGTTATTTTGGCCACCTAAAATAAAATAACCTGATGCAAAAAGACACAAAACACTACTTAATGCTTGCCTTAAAAGGCATGGGAATGGGTGCAGCAGATGTTGTGCCTGGCGTTTCGGGCGGAACTATCGCCTTTATAACCAACATTTACGAAGAATTGATCAATTCCATAAAATCGGTCAATCTGCAAGCCTTGAAACTTCTTTTCAGCGGAAAGATTTCCGCTTTCTGGAAAGCGATAAACGGCTCCTTTTTGCTAAGTGTTTTTGTGGGAATAGCGATTAGTATTTTCTCCCTGGCCAGGGGATTAAAATTCCTGCTCGATAATTATCCTATCCTGGTTTGGGCCTTCTTTTTCGGCCTTATCGTTGCTTCGGCCATTTATGTGGCAAGAACCATCAAAAAATGGAATTGGGGGACCATCACTGCGGGGATATCCGGAATCATAACCGCCTATTTTATCACGGTAATCTCTCCGGCTGAAGCCAATGCAACCTGGTGGTTCATATTCTTATCGGGGTCCATTGCCATTTGTGCCATGATCCTGCCGGGGATTTCAGGAAGTTTCATTCTGGTGCTTTTAGGGATGTACAAGTTTATTCTTGAGGCCGTGGGCACCCTCGACCTCATGGTCCTCCTGATATTCATCGCTGGAGCGGCCATTGGAATTGTTATTTTTTCAAACATTTTATCGTGGTTTCTGAAAAGATTCCATAACCTCACCATTGCAGTCCTGTCGGGATTTATGATTGGCTCGCTCAACAAAGTCTGGCCCTGGAAGAAGGTAACAGAAACATTTGTCGGACGGCATGGAGAAGTAAAGCCCCTTGTAGAAAAGAATATCCTTCCGGGCACCTATGAACAAATTACCGGAAATGAGGCCTGGCTTGCCGGCGCCATAGGACTTTCCCTTGTTGGCTTCTTTCTTATTTTTATTATCGAAGGTTTAACCCAACCTAAAAACAGAAAAAAATGAAACGATACGGACTTATCGGTTACCCGCTCACCCATTCCTTTTCAAAGCGGTTTTTTACCGAAAAATTTGAAAAAGAAGAGATTTCGGCCACTTACGAAAATTTTGAGATCGACACCATC
>CAYTDH010000604.1:0-2896 GCA_964436325.1 uncultured Tangfeifania sp. | reverse complement strand
AAATACATCCTTGGATTTTGGGCCCTGATATTTACCGGAATTGCAGGTTTGGCGGTCCTTTTCTTTTTTATTGCCAAGGGATGGCTTGGGTTTATGCCCTCATTTGAGGAATTGGAAAACCCTCCCAACATTCTGGCTTCAGAAATTTATTCGGAAGACGGAAAAATCCTGGATAAATACTTCATCCACGAAAACCGGACCTTTGTGGGTTATGAAAACCTGCCTCAACATTTAATTGATGCCCTGATTGCCACCGAAGATGTCCGGTTCTATCGGCATTCAGGAATCGATCTGCGGGGTCTTGTCCGGGTGGTGAAGGGAATCATTACCGGAGATACCAGTTCGGGAGGGGGAAGTACCATCAGCCAGCAACTGGCTAAAAATCTTTTCCCGCGGTCCCGGTTTACAAGCACCTGGGAACTGGTTTTCCGAAAGTTTAAAGAATGGGTGATTGCTGTAAAACTGGAGCGTAGCTATACCAAAGAGGAAATTATTTTAATGTACCTGAATAAATACGACTTTCTGAATCTGGCCGTCGGAATTAAATCTGCTGCCAATGTCTATTTTAGCATACCTCCCGACTCACTGGAACTTCATCAATCAGCAATGCTGGTGGGAATGGCAAAGAATTCTTCACTCTACAATCCTGTCCGCCGTCCTGAGCTGGTAAAAAAACGGAGGAATGTCGTTTTAAACCAAATGGAAAAATATGGCTACATCACCAGGCAGGTAAGAGATTCAGTAAAACAAATGGACCTGGACCTGGATTACCAGAAAGTGGATTACAGGATGGGACCGGCTCCCTATTTCAGGGAATACCTGAGACTTACCCTTACAGCCGATAAGCCCGACAGGGACGATTACGCATCGTGGCAAGCCCAGAAATTTCATGAAGATTCAATCGAATGGGAAGCGAACCCCCTTTATGGATGGTGCAACAAGAATATTAAACCCGACGGCGAGCATTATGACCTCTACTCTGACGGGCTCCGGATTTTTACGACCATTGATTCACGCATGCAGCAATATGCCGTTGAATCGGTCAAATACCACCTGAAAAACGACCTGCAGCCGGAATTTGACGGTTCCCAGAAATACCTCGATAACCCCCCGTTTGCCGATAACATGACCGACCAACAGGTTCAAAATTTGCTCGACCGGGAAATCAGGCGATCGGAGCGGTTCAGGGTGTTGCGTGAAGAAGGAAAGAATTTCAACCAAATTAAAGAAAACTTCAAAAAACCCACTGAAATGACCATCTTCTCCTGGGAGGGAGAAATAGATACAGTAATGACCCCCATCGATTCCATCAAATGGTACCTGCGGTATTTCCGCTCTTCCTTTATGGCCATGGAAACCGAATCGGGCAAGGTCAAAGCCTACGTAGGAGGCCCCGATTACAAACATTTTATGTACGATATGGTCAAAGGCGGCAAACGCCAGGTAGGGTCTACGGTAAAACCTTTCCTTTACACTTTGGCCATGCAAAACGGACTTACACCCTGCACCAAAGTGCCTTATGTCAGTCAGCAGTTCAGACTTCCCGATGGCACCATATGGGAACCCAAAGATTCGGAATACGATGAAGAAAATGAAGGGAAACTCGTCACCCTGAAATGGGGACTGGCGCAATCACGAAATAAAATCTCGGCCTGGGTCATGAAACAATTCACCCCTCAGGCTGTGACTGAAGTGATGAAACGCATGGGTGTCTTCAGCCCAATCGACCCGGTCCCCTCCATGTTTCTTGGAACTTCCGACATCTCACTCTATGAAATGGTGGGGGCTTTCAATACCTATGCCAACAAAGGCGTTTTTGTTAAACCCTATTTTGTGACGCGAATAGAAGACCACCACGGAAATGTCATTGCCAGCTTCCAGCCAGAACGATACGAAGCCATTGACGAACAGACAGCTTACCTGATGGTCAACCTGTTGCAGGGCGTTATCGATGAAGGAACCGGAATCCGCCTGAGGTACCGGGAAGGCTACGGGCAATTTGAAATTCCCATTGCCGGAAAAACCGGAACAACACAAAACCATTCCGACGGATGGTTCATGGGGATTACCCCAAAACTTACCGCCGGCGTATGGACCGGTGCCGATTTGAGGAGCATCCATTTCCGTACCATTGCTTCCGGCCAGGGTGCCAATATGGCCCTGCCCATCTGGGGGTATTTTATGAAAAAAGTACTCGCCGATGAATCCCTTGACATTCCCAGGGAGATGGAATTCGAAAAACCGGAAAACTTCAACATAAACCTCAATTGTGATGAGGTGGGACAACAGGAGCAAACCCCTTCAGATTTTAACGAATTTTTCTAACCTGCCCTATTCATGAATTTTAACATTTTATTGAATTAAAGAGGCTAAAAACGGTTCTTCCTGATTTTTTCAAACTGAAGCTCTTCCATGGGCTTCCCCGCTCTTTTCTTTTGGGGATATCCGATGGTAATGATGCTTAACACCCTGAAATTTTCCGGAATTCCCAGCAACTCCTGCAGATATTTCTCCGAAGAAATACCCCCGGAATGCATGCGGTTGCGTATCTGAACCCAGCAACTGCCCAGACCCAAAGACTGGGCGGTAAACTGAAGTAAAACAGAAGCGATGGAGCAATCTTCAATCCAGACATCATTTTTATTTTCATCACCGCAAACAACAACCATCAAGGGAGCAGTCTCCAATGGCTTAACACCATGAGGCTTGCAACTTTTCATCTTTCCCCTCATCCCGGGGTCATCCACAAAAATAAATTCCCAGGGATTGATGTTTTTCGACGAAGGTGAACGTAGTGCGGCCTCCTTGAGAAGGTCTAACTTGGAGTCTTCAATAGGAAGATCCTGGTATTCACGGATACTTCTCCGCTCCCGAAGCATTTCAATCATAACTTTTT
>CAYTDH010000603.1:1556-2898 GCA_964436325.1 uncultured Tangfeifania sp. | reverse complement strand
GATGATTTCCTCGATCGTTTTGGGCATATCAGCATAATAAGGAGGAAAAAGCCCTGGTTTGTATTTGGTTCTTTTTTCCTGCAATTCAGGGGGATAAAGGTTAAAGTAGTGTGTGCTGAGCGGACGTACCCCTACCCATTGCATATCGCCCCGAAAGAAATTAATAAACATGGGGAGCTCATCGATCCAGCATTTACGGAGCAACCTCCCAAGGTTACATATCCTGAAGTCCCCGTCGAACTTGCCCCCTTCCTGCAAGTCGTTTGTTTCATGGATGTATTTTTGCAGATACTCTGAGAAGGGGTGCATGGTCCGTAATTTATAAACATGAAAAAGCTTTTTGTTTTTTCCTACCCTTTTAAGGTGGATGAGTGGACCATAGGTGGGTTTTTGAGGATAAAGCGGCGTTTTTACTTTTTTAAAGGCAAAAACAAATTGATTGTCGAAAATAGCTGTATCTAGCGGTTCAAATCCGCAGGAAAAAAGCCGACCCATGATTTCAGTTTTGGTGAGGACCCTGTTTTTTCCTTTGGTAATCCTAAAGTAAATTTTTTTGAAATGGGGTAACTTGGGCAATACCCGTTTGATAAAAAAATCGATGGAATAAATGAAGAAATTTAGTACGGGGGGATATTTTTTCAGAATGCGTTTTTTCCGCATATTCTTGGTTTCTGCTGTACCAACAAAAACGCCACCGACAGGAATTTTTTGGTTAACTTCTTCAAAAAATTTGTTTAAACGCCGAATGTCATTGATCTTGTGGAGGTTGATGATGTTTTTATACTTGTTTTCGGGCTGGCTGCTAATGTTAAACCGTGTGGTGGTGGAAATAATGAAGGTGTTGGCTTGTTCCACCGGAGCATATTGGTTAATGAAATTGAAAACTTTGGTTCCGGTTTCGGGAAGAACGATCTGCGTTATCTCACCCGGAGGCCGGGAAAATTCTTCCGTCTTTATTATTTTGAAGTTTAATCTGCGCCTGCTGATGCTGTTGACAGAGGCAGCGAACGTCTCTTTTATAAATCCGTTTTTTAATGCAAAAATGAAAAGAATCCCAAAAAATGCAATTAGAGGAAAAAGGTAGATGCCCATATTTTCTCAATAAATTTAGTTTTGTGAATAGAAAAGTTTAGCGATTCAATAGATCTTAAAAAATTCCATTTTCATTGAGAAAACAGGTTCATTCCATTTGGTAATTTTTGTGGTAGAATGTTAGCATTTGTGTATTATTATGTATTAACTTTTTTATATAATAGAATGCAAGCAAAATTAACAATTTTTTTAGGTTTTTTAACTTTTGCTGCAAAAGTTTTATAAATTGTTAATTTTTTTTTTGAAATGC
>CAYTDH010000603.1:0-1546 GCA_964436325.1 uncultured Tangfeifania sp. | reverse complement strand
GCGTCGGGATACGATTTGTCTAACCTCTAACTTCTAATCCCGAAGGGTCGGGACTAACGATCTATTGAACCTGATTAATTGACTTCGTCGAACTTCGTTTCATGAATTATTCCTGCCTCTGAAAAAGAAAAAAATTACCGGCTGCGTGCATTTTTGAAAAAAATATTGAACAGTGCTTTCCGGAAATAAACAAAATCGGTTTTTAGCGGCGCTTTCCGGTGTTTTAGGAGGTATCTGCGTTCCGACTCTCTGATATCATTAAATGTTCGGGGCATGTCGGCATAAAAAGGAGGGATGAGTCCGGGTTTTGTTTGTATGCGTAATTGTTTGAGGTGATTGTCATACAGGTTAAAATAATGTGGACTAAGTGGACGCACTCCAACCAGTTTTAGGTCTCCACGGAGAAGGTTGAAAAGCATGGGGAGTTCATCGATCCAGAACTTACGCAATATTCGACCAATGAAAGAAACCCGAAAATCGTTTTTGAATTTTCCACCTGCTTCCATTTTATTTTTTTGGTAAATGTATTCCTGAAGGTATTCGGAAAAAGGATGCATGCTCCGGAGTTTATACACTTGAATTTTTTTGCCTTCCTGACCTATCCGGTTTAATTTTATAAGAAGGCTGTAGGTAGGATTTTGGGGATATAACGGCTTTTTTATTTTTTGGGCAACAAAAAAGAGGTGTCCGTCGATAACCTTTTCATCAATAATGGAAAATCCACAGGAAACGAGTCGCCCCAATGTTTCAGCCTTGCTGATAACCCGGTTGTTGCCCCGGGTTAGGAAAAAGTAGATTTTCTTGGTTATGGGTAATTTAGGAAAAATCCGTTTTAAGATAAAATCAAGGGTGTAGATTAAATAATTCATTCCCGCAGGAAACTTTTTGAGCACTCGTTCTTTTCGGAGATTTTTGGTTTCAACACAGCCAATAAAGTGTCCGGAAAAATCCATTTTGGTATTTACAGCCTCAAAAAATTTATTGATGTAGCGAATGTCATTAATTCGTTTGAGGTTTACGATATTTTGGAATTGCGGCACTTCCTGACTTAATATGTTGAAGCGGGTTGCGGTAGCTAAGATAAGATTTTTCGGATTACCCAGGTCAACCTGTAATTCAATAAACCGGAGTACAGAAGGACCAAATTGATTCCGGATTTGTTCCCTTAAGGTGATCCATTTTTTTTGTTGGAAACTGATGTTAAGAGGTGAATGGGCGAGTGGGAGCTTTCCCTGAACTGAATGCGGCAAAGCGTAAGGTAACGTGACGTTTTTCATATTTGTTCGTTTGGTTTCAGCGAAAAATGGCGTCATGATTTTTTTGGTTTGTAAAAATCATAACAAAGATAGAAAAAAAATGGATTGTTTGGGTAAAAATATAAAGAGCAGATGTTCTAAATTGTGAAATGTGGACGGAAGAGAGTAGGAGGTTGTCGTTGTTGTCGTTGTTGTCGTTGTTGTCGTTGTTTGTTGGGAGTGCGGATGGTATAGGGGTCGCGGAACCTGTCCGCTAGCGGACTCGGACTGTGTCATTTCGATCCGCTGGT
>CAYTDH010000602.1:0-2910 GCA_964436325.1 uncultured Tangfeifania sp. | reverse complement strand
GTCATTTCGACGACGAAGGAGGAGAAATCTCTTGAAATAGGGAAAGATTTCTCCTCGCAAGCTCGTCGAAATGACAGTTACTGCCATTGTCATTATTCTCATTATGCCCAAAAAAAATTTTGGGTAAACTCTCGGAATGACAATTCCTACATTCTACATTTGACTCAACATTAGCCGTTTTTTACATATTTTTTGGAGTGGACTCAAAAATTATTCGTTGTTCCTTTCTTCAGGATTGCTTTCCTGTAATTGTTGTAAGGATTCCCGCAAAGCCTGAAGCGATTCTCCGGCTTTTCCAAAATCTTTTTGCTGCATGGAATTTAAATAATCTTCGAAAGCATTGTTAGCCCTCTCAATGAGTTCACGGGTATTGCCTCTGACTGCAGGCAAAGGTCCGCTTATCTGCTGCTCCGTTTCCTGGTAGAGCCTGGTCAGTGCCTCTTCAAAACTTTCGGCATAACTTAAATTATCATCATGCATAACAGCCACCAGTCTGAGCTCAGGATATGCTGAAGTCTCAGATTGTAAATAGATGGGTTCAACATAAAGCATGGTGCTGTTTATGGGAATAGCAAGAACATTTCCCCTGATGACATTGGACCCTCGCTGGTCCCAAAGTGTTAACTGCCCGGAAAGATAAGAATCCTGGTCGATTTTGGTCTCTACTTGCTGGGTGCCAAGAATGCGTTTTTCTTTGGGAAATTTATAGGCCAGAAAACGGCCGTAGTTGTCCCCGTCGCACAATCCGGCAATCCAGCCAATCATGACCTGTTTATTTTTAGGAGTGAAGGGCAGAATCAAGGCAAACTCCATGTTGTCGCTCCCGGGTTGTTCCCACATAATATAATAGGGTTCAACAGGTTGCACATTATTGTAATATTTTTCGGTAGCCCTGACCCACAAGTCTTCCTGATTGTAAAAAACAGCCGGATCGGTCATGTGGTATTTGGCATAAACAAGCCCCTGAATCATGAGCATATCGGCCGGATAACGAACATGGTCTTTTAGTCCCTGCGGCATTTCCGATTTATTTTTCAGCATACCGGGAAAGATGTTTTGATAAACCTGGACCAGGGGATCTTCTTCTTCATAGACATAGAAATTTACATCTCCCGAATAGGCATCGATGGTAATCTTCACTGCATTGCGAATGTAATTTTCATTCCTCAGGTAGCTGCTTACCCGGTTGTAGAGATTATTGCTCTTTACTGAGTTGATGTTTCCGGTGGAGTAAAACGACTCGCTGTAGGGATAAAAGTTGGACGTGGTGTATGCATCCACAATCCAGAAAAGCTTTCCTTCATTTAAAACAATATAAGGATCGTCATCAAAACGGAGAAAAGGAGCCAGTTTCTGGACGCGGTTCCTGATTTGACGGTGCAACATAATCCGGCTCTTCTCCCGGGGATATCCCGACAATAAAAAGCGGGTTCCTCCGTACCTTGAACCATAGAGGAATTTTCGCCATAAATTGCTTACCGGAACTCCTCCATCCCCTTCATAACGGGTATAGATGTTATTTTCACCTTTGGGATAATCAAATTCTTCCTCTTCGGAGTTGACTACCACAAATTCGTCGGTTAATTCTCCATAATAGATTTCCGGGCGGGTTACTTTCAGGTCTTCAAATTTACTCACCGGGGGGATATCTTTTACCAGCAAATGGGGTAAGCCCTCTTCCGTGAATTCATTCACCCGGTTGAGGGCAATACCATACCCGTGAGTATATTTAAACCTCTTGTTTACAAATGTCTGGCTTTGAGCCGGCAGATTTCCCACTTCCATTTCCCGGGCTGAAATCATAACTTGATTGTAGGCATCTCCGATGGTGTATCGGTCGATATCCACATCCGAGAACTCATAATAAAGCCGTATTTCCTGAAATTGTTTGAATACCGCATCCAGTGCCCGGTAATCCCAAAGTCGAATGTTATTCAGCAGGTTCTGATTGGCTGTAACAATTTCTTCCGAGAACTCTTCCGAAACCGGAAACTCTTTTTCTTCTACCTTGTCAAGGTGAAATCCTTTCCGGGTGAATTCGATGTTGTTTTTAATGTACGGGCGTTCAACGGTAATCTCGTTGGGTTCAACCTTTAGCCATTGAAACAGCGCAGGAACAACCAGCAGGGTTACAAACCAAAGCCCAAAAACCAGGAGTGGAATGGTGAGGATTCCGTGGAGCCCGTTTAGCTTTTCCCTGTTGGTAAAAAACAGCGAAATACGGTTTCGAGCTGCCGGGATTATCATGATGATACCGGCAATGGTTGTTAGAATTGCCATAATCAGTAGCATGGGAAGCCTGATATTATGGTCCGTCCATCCTGGTCCGGAAACGATGCCCTGCTCGGAATACATTAATCCATAACGTTTTATGAATTTCCCCAGAGCCAGAACGATGAGTAAAACTCCTCCACTTAAATAAAGTGATCTGTTTTTTCCGGCATTTTTTATTTCAAGGGTTGTATTTCCCCCGGGCCGGTTTTTTAGATTTGCTGCCAATGAGGCCACCAATGCAATGATGGTCAGGAAAAGCAGCGTGGTGTAAATTACTTCTAAAAAGGGATAGGTGAAAAGGTAAAAACTGGTGGGCCGATTCAGGATGGGCTCTTTGACCGAAGTGGGGATTCTATTGAGATACATCAGAATAATTTCCCAATCGGAAAATAACCAGGAGCCACTTAACAACGCTCCTGACAAAACTGCCAGGTATCGGATTATTTTCTGCCTTTTCTCTTGAAGCGAATAGGTGAGCAGCCAGACAATAAAACCTCCCACCAGAAATGTTCCGGCGAACAGACTAAGTTTTGTCAGCCAAACAGTCCAGAACCGCTGGGAATAACCCATTTGGCCAAACCACAAACGTTCTCCCCAAAAACCCAGAAACCAGGAAACGAGCAGGGTGAGTAATCC
>CAYTDH010000601.1:0-2921 GCA_964436325.1 uncultured Tangfeifania sp. | reverse complement strand
GCAATGGCTTTTTCAAGACTAGCAACCATGGCCGGACCACTGGAAGTGATCTGTTCAAAGTCCAAATCATATTCCTCAATCGCTTTAAGGGTGTTGGCGTGAATTCCTGCACCACTTCCAATACCAATAATTTCGCTGTCAAATTTTTCCACATGATCATTCAATTCAGTAATTGAATTGATTTCCACGTAAGAAGGAACGACAAGACCGGTGGTTCCACCGCTGAAGGATTCTCCCATTTTAACGAGTTTGTCACCATAATCATCCCAGTAAGGTTTGTGGGTATTTGGCAACCAGGCATCCAGGAAGACATCTCCCTTGGAATTTTCCTTTGACAACTCACCATAAATCAGCCCTGGTTCCAGATTGATTATTTCCACATCATATCCTTTATCTTCGAGGGCTACTTTTGCCAGGTAGGTAAACGCAATTCCTTCTCCCCAGTTGGGATACAGGATGGTTACTTCTTTTTGTTCTTCACCGGAGCTTTTTTGTCCTCCGCCGCATGAGGTCATGGCAACAGCCAGCCCCAGTACAATAAACAGACTCAATAATTTTTTAAATTTCAACATACTATTCATTTTTTTAAGGTTAAACTTATTTTTTGTTTGCAATCGACTGTGTAATTCTGTCGAGGATGATGGCTAAAACAACAATTCCAAGTCCGGATTCAAATCCTTTGGCAATGTCATTTTGCTGGATTCCCTGGTATACAACGCTTCCCAGTCCTTTGGCTCCTACCATGGAAGCAATAACCACCATGGAAAGTGCCAGCAATATTACCTGGTTAATTCCTGCCAGAATGGTGGGCATGGCCAGGGGCAACTGGATTTTGTAGAGAATTTGATTTTCATTGGCACCAAATGCCCTTCCCGCTTCAATCACATCACCGGGGACGTTCCGGATACCCAGATTGGTTAACCGAACCGCGGGTGGCAAAGAGAAAATAACCGTGGCAATTACACCAGGAGTATTTCCAACACTGAAAAAGAAAATGGCCGGGATGAGGTAAACAAAAGCAGGCATGGTCTGCATGAAATCCAGAATAGGCCTGATAATGCTATCTGCAATGTTACTTTTGGCCGATAATATGCCAAAAGGAATTCCGAGAATCAGGGCAATTATCGTGGATACCAGCACCAGGGTTGTTGTCTGTATCGCCTCTTCCCAATACCCCATACCATAGATGAGCAAAAAGCCCAGGATAACAAAAATGGTCAGTCCTATGCCTTTTTTCAACCCCTCTTTGGTGAACAGTTTCCCTTTGGAATTGGCGTAATAGGCTGCTATTGCTACGATCAGAATAATGACGAAAAATGGAATGGAAAGTAAAACATTGTTCATGTTTTCTACTATCCAGGAGATGCCATCATCAATAGAACTCCAGACTACGGACAAACTGCTTTCCAAAGCATTAATTCCGTTTTCAATAGGTTTTCCGAGATCAATAAATTTCTCCATATTATAAATCGTTTGCTTTATCAATTAATTCGTCCATCTCCTTGTTATCAAACCGTGTTGATTCGATAATTAGCGAAGTCTGGGTGACCAGTCCGAGTAACCGTCCGTCCTCTTCGTCAATGACCGCCAATGGATGATGATGACCTGTAATTAAAGGAAGCATATCCTCTACAGTGTAGTTTTTATAAACACTGGGTACTTCTGTATGGATCGCACTTTTTACCGTTTGCTCCTTTTTATCCGCCAGTTTGAGCATATCTTTAAGCCAGACATACCCCAAGAACTTACCATCCTGGTCTTCCACCGGAAGCACATCCACACTGGCTGAGCGCATTTTCCGGATAGCCCCTTTCGGGCCATCTTTTTTGTACTGAACGAGGGTGGGTTTTTTGAACATGAGTGTTTCTGCGGTAATAATCGTTTTACGATCGACTTTTTCCACAAAAGCCTCAACATATTCGGTGGCCGGATTGGTCAGGATTTCTTCTGCTGTTCCGATTTGCTCCACGACTCCATCCTTCATTATCGCAATCCGGTCGCCAACTTTCATGGCTTCATCCAAATCGTGGGTAATAAAAACGATGGTTTTGTGGAGTTTATTCTGGATTTGCAGCAATTCATCCTGCATGTCTGATTTAATCAGCGGGTCGAGGGCTGAAAAGGCCTCGTCCATCAGCAGCACGTCGGTATCGTTGGCCAAAGCCCTTGCCAGACCTACCCGTTGTTGCATACCACCCGACATTTCCGAGGGGTATTGGTCTTCATACCCTTCCAGTCCAACGGTTTTTAACGCCACTCTGCCACGTTTTTCCCGCTCTTCTTGAGAATCACCGCGGATTTCGAGTCCAAAAGCAGCATTTTCAAGAATGGTTCTGTGGGGCAAAAGCCCGAATTTCTGGAAAACCATACTCATTTCGGTACGGCGTGTTTGCAGTAACTGCTTGTTGGTGTCGCGTGTAATGTTATGATCTTTGAAAAAGACCTTGCCTGCAGTGGGCTCATTCAGGCGGTTCAGACAGCGGATAAGCGTTGACTTACCGCTGCCAGAGAGCCCCATGATAACAAATATTTCTCCTTTTTTGATTTCAAAATTGGCCTTGTTAACCCCAATTGTGCATTTGGTTTTTTTCAGGATCTCATTTTTAGAGTATCCCTGATCGAGAAGAGCAAGCGCTTCTTGCTTCCTCTTCCCGAAAATAAGGGTCAGGTCCTCAACTTTGAGTCGAATGTCTCTGTCGTCGGCCATAAATTTTTGTTTTTTAGTTTTTAGAAATAGTATCCAATGTTAATATTGAAACGGGTGTTCCAATCCGGATCAGCCACACCTGATCCCAGGCCTTTTCCAAAATCTTCAGTTAGCCAAGGTTGATTTTTCCCCATGGCATAATCAACATAAGTATAAATTGCACCGGCACTAATCAAAAATCCGGGTATCAAATGTTCTGTATCGTGAAAGTTTT
>CAYTDH010000600.1:0-2930 GCA_964436325.1 uncultured Tangfeifania sp. | reverse complement strand
GTCGCTTCTCCCCAGGAGGCTAAATCTTTATGCTGAAAGTCTTCTGCCGGACGGGTTACCACAGTTATTTTCATTCTTTTGGCAAGAGCGTGTTCTGTATCCTTAACGATTTGCTTTGTCCGTCGCCTGGTAAGAAACGGACTTACAATCAGGATTTCGTGAATAGCCTGGTTAATATCGTTTGAAAAAACCGGGTAAAAATTGCTTTTATCGAAAATGATGTCCACGTTTTTTTCCTTTTCATCTTCTGGTGCATAAGATTCACCTTTCATTTTATAACCAATGGAAGCATATCCTGAAAGCCGCCGGTTGTACATTCGCTCAAACATTCGCACATGAATGTCGATGTAGTCGAAAATGAGTGCTTCCTTTTTCCCTTCGAAAAGGCGGTGTAACCGGCCTGTATATTGCTGAAGCGTGCCTTTCCACGAAATGGGCATGGCCAGAAACAACGTATCGAGCCGGGGTTCGTCAAAACCTTCGCCAATAAACCGGCCCGTTGCTACAATAGTGAGTGGTTCTTCTTTTGGCGATGCTGTAATTTTCTGCAAGGTTTCCCGTGTACTTTTGTTTCCCATTCCTCCTGTCACTGGAATGATATCAGGGATTCTTTGCCTTAACATTTCAACCAGTATTTTTACGTGTTCCACCCGCTCGGTAAGGACAATGCAGTTTTTGCCATTTTGATGGCATTTCACCACATCGTCTGTAATCAGTTGATTTCTGATTTCATTTTTCACAATTTCTGCATACAGTTCCTGAATGGTCCACTCTTTTTCCTCTTTTTCAGCCAAAGAATGAATTCTGAAAGAGGTAAACCGGGGAACAATGTAATGCTTAAACGGCCTTTTCTCCGCCTGTTTTTTCGCGTCGTCGCGGTAACGGATTGGGCCACAGTGCATAAAAATGATAGGATGGTGACCATCTTTCCTTGTGGGAGTGGCGGTTAGACCATACACATACTTTGCAGAAATATTTTTCAGAATCGACTCAAAACTGAATGCCGGAACGTGGTGGCATTCATCCACAATCACCAGTCCGTAGTCTTTAACAAAATCCTTTACTTCGCCCATTCTCGATAGTGATTGCATAATGGCAATGTCGATAATTCCATTGCGAATTTGTTTTCCTCCACCAATCTGGCCGATAATATTACGGGGCTTTTTTCTTCGTTTGTCTTTAATTTTTATCTGTTCATTTAAAGTAAGGAATTCGCTGAGTTTTTCTTTCCACTGATTAACCAGGCTGACTTTGTTCACTAAAATGAGGGTGTTCACTTTTCGTTCTGCAATAATTTTTAGGGCAGCAACGGTTTTCCCGAAAGCTGTTGTTCCGCATAGGACACCGTTAGTGTTTGCTAGCATATTTGCCACAGCAAAGGGTTGTTCTTCCCTAAGCTCTCCCTTAAATGTTACATCAATTTTTTTCCCCGGATTGGTTTTATCAATCCAGTTGGATTTCACTTTTGTTCCGTCCAGTAAATTTTTTAAATCCTGTTCGCATCCCCGCGGTAAACATATGTAATCGCTTGTTTCATCAGAACAGGAAATGACCCGCGGTTTGTTGAATGTAGAAAGCCGCATTGCCTGAGCTTGGTAAAACTCCGGATTTTTAAAAGCAGCCAGCCGTTTAATCCGGTTCAGGGCTATTGAAGAGATTCCGTTTTTGGCAACGAATAGCATATTGGCTTTTACAATTTCAACTGTTTGGGGGAAATCCTTTTTCTGAAGATTCTTCTTATTCCTTTCCCAGGGCTTTGGCGATTCTGTTTCTTCGTTATCCCTTTTAAGAAAACCGAGTTCATTTCCCTGACTTAACTGTTCGGTCAGCGATTCAATTTGATTTTGGGAAAGTCGTGTAACTGAAGACAAAAATGCCCATTGATCACTGACTGGCTGGAAGTTTTCATCGATAAAAATGCTGTTATTGTTTTTTCTGGCGGCTTTTTGCAGGGGCAGCGCAATTAAATTTCCAAAACCTCCTTTGGGCATGGTGTCTTGATTTGGGAATAACCTGTCGTACGATTTAAAAGTGATTTCATAGCGCTGGTTCATGGCATAGGTGAGCAAAGCGCTCCCAAATTTCCGGGCTGTTGAGGCCGGAACAGGATGTTCAAAGAAAAACCAGACATGGGCGCCATTTCCCGATCGCGAGCGTTCCACTGCAACAGGGATTGTAAATTCAGTGCAAACTTTCCTAATTGTTGCAATATCTTTTTTCCATTCGTTACCATCGAAATCAATAGCTAAAAACCAGCAGGTTTCGTCGGCAAGTAAAGGATAAATTCCAATGACATTAGTTCCCCGCAAATGATCTTCTGTTACCTGGCTGTTTAGCGCCAGAAAATCTTTGTTTTTGCAGGCCGAGCATTTTACTTTCGGTTTTTGGCAAATTCCCGGCACCCATTCATTGCCGCACGCAGGCGAATAGCCCGAAAGTCCTTTTTTGCTGTTTTCCCACCGGGTTGCAAAAACATCTTCCCGCCCTTTGAAAAGTGATTTGAACAATTCGATTTTTTGCGTTGGAGATGATTGTTTGGTCAGACCTTTTGTTTTTCCTTCCTGATAATGGCTCCCGGTATTAAGCCGTTTTTGTGATTTTTTTAAGGCTTCCTGGTCATCAGAAGGATTTTCATTCTCATTTTCAGCAACCGATTCAAGTTGTTTGATTTTTTCCTTCAACTGCCTGTTTTCAGCTAACAGAATCTGGTATAAATTCAGTAATTCATTGAAGTTCATAATAACTATCGGCTCTTTTGGTGAATAAAGTTACTAAAAACCAGAAAAAAAACCGGGCTTTTTTTTGATCGAACCCACAAAAGGTTTAACATTGAATTCTTTTTTTGAGAAATTTGAAAATTAAACCGGATGGGCACCGACGACTACTACATTAAAGAGCATATTAAACGGCACATTAATTTTTATACATCG
>CAYTDH010000599.1:0-2933 GCA_964436325.1 uncultured Tangfeifania sp. | reverse complement strand
TAAAATGGCTGGCCTGCCAGATATCGCTCAGCTCATCGAAAAGCCACTTGTTTTCGTGGCTTTTTTCAAGCCATTGCTCCAGGGTTTTGGAATCTGCGGAGGAAAGATTGCCGGAAAAATAGCTGATAAGCGCATTTTTCACCCCGGAAGGTATGTTTCGTTTTTTTTCCATTTTAGTGCTTCTATTACTAATGACACCATTTTAGCCGGGAGGTATTACAAAAGGATTAAAAAAAATTTCTGAAAAAAGAAAATACCAGGATCAGGAGGGGGAGAAGGGTTTGTTTTAGTTTTGACAGTGCTCTGTATATCTGTACTTTAACCGTATTTTCCGAAATGTTCAGTTTTTTTGCAATTTTTTTATGCGACATTCCTTCGAAACGGCTGAGTACAAAAATTTCCCTGCATTGCTGAGGCAATTTTTCGATTTCGGAGTTTATTTTTTCTTCAAGTTCTTTGGCAAGAAGATTTCCCACAGGGTAATCGGGGGAGAGCGGTTGCCGGATTTTTAATTCCACTACCGCCAAATCATCTGTGGTGGAAATGATGTTTTTGTTTTTCTCCCTTTTCAGGTAGTTGATGCAGGCATTGTGAACCGATCGGAAAAGATAGCCGGAAAGCGATGATTTTATGGTTAAATTTTCCCTGTTTTTCCAGAAATCCAGGAAAAATTCTTTGACAATATCTTCCGCGGTTTCCTGTTGCTTTGTGAAATCAAATGCATAGGTGCACAAACGGGTGTAATATGTTTTGAAAACAAGTTCAAATGCCGTTTGATTTCCATTTTTCAGGGAGGCAATAATTGACCGGTCCAGCGAATCCATGGTTTTTTTTCCTCTCTGTTAATCTCCTATTCTTCCACTCTTCCCGGTTCCCGGCGGTTTTTTCCGGGGTGGCCGGTTAAATCGTCGCCTAAATCTTCACGGGCTTCCTGAGCGATAGCATTAAGTTTTTCCAAAATTTGGGGATAAGTCGCACTCACATCGTAACGTTCTCCGGGATCACGGCGCAGGTTATACAATCCACCCTCAAAAGGAAAATTGTTGTTCACCGTACCGGGGTCTCCGTCGTTTCCGGGCTGAAAGCCCTCATAAGTCCGTCCGGGATGTGGAAAAACCCGTTTCCACTGTCCGTGCCTGACCGCTTCCAGGCTGTTGCGGCGGTAGTAGTAGTAAAACGTTTCACGTGGGGTGGCTTCAGTATCTCCTTTCAGAACGGGAAGCAGGCTGACCCCGTCAATCTTTTTTTCCGGAAGGGGAGAACTGGTAATCTCTGCAATGGTGGGGAGTATATCAATACCTGAGGCCATGCTGTTGGTGACGGTACCAGCAGGTATAACACCATCCCACATGGCCAGCAGGGGAACCCGCTGTCCTCCTTCAAATGAGGTTCCTTTTCCTTCGCGGAAACCTCCGGTTGTGCCGGCATGATTGCCATAATTCAGCCAGGGGCCGTTGTCAGAAGTAAAAAGCACCAGCGTATTTTTATCGAGACCAGTCTCCCGGAGTTTTTTCATAATTTGACCTACACCCCAGTCAATTTCCATGATTACATCGCCATACAAGCCCTGTTGGGATTTACCCCTGAATTTTTCAGAAGCGTATACAGGTACATGGGGCATGGGGTGGGCAAGGTACACAAAGAAAGGCTGGTCCTGGTGGCGCCCGATAAAATCAATGGTACGCATCGTAAAATCTGTGGTGAATTGTGCCTGATCTTCCGGTGTAACGGCAGGGTTCACAATGGTTGTGTTTTCGAAAAGGGGTAAATCGGGATAGGCACCTGGTCCACGCGGATGGAGAGGCCACATGTCATTGGAATAGGGGATGCCATAAAATTCGTCGAATCCATGATTGACCGGAAGGAATTTCTCCTGGTACCCCAAATGCCATTTGCCGAAAATGGCTGTGGCATACCCTTTCTTTTTCAGCATTTCGGCAATGGTTTCCTCATCTGCGGAAATGCCTGTATTTGACCGGTGGCTTAAAGCTCCTGCCAGTCCAATTCTGTTGGGATAGCACCCGGTGAGCAATCCCGCCCGGGATGCCGAACAAACGGCCTGGGGAGAGTAATAATGGGTGAAAAACATCCCGTTGCCTGCCATTTTATCCAGGTTGGGAGTGGTGTATCCCGTTGCTCCGGTAAGGGTCAGGTCTCCATACCCCATATCATCAAGGTAAATCAGAATGATGTTGGGATTTTGTGCAGACCTTTTTGGCTCTTGCTTCTCCTGGGAACTGCAACTGATAATAAAAAGGGGGATGAGAAATGTGACAATCCGTTTTAGTTTCATAATATTCTGTTTTTGCTTTTTTCTTAGGTGCGGTTTGTTAATTGAAAATCAGGACTCCGGCCAGTGCGTTTCCAGTCCCTGACTTCTTATAAATTGTTGAAATTCACTGAGCAATGCCTTTTTTTCTCTTACGGCGCGGGGAGGGACTTTTTTGCTTTGGGAAAAGGCGATAAGGTTCCCCGTTGCTTCACCGATACTCCATTCGACCGGATGTAACCGGTAACACCCATTGGTAATGTGAGTGGTTCCGATGTTTTTATTGGCCGGAAGCAGGTTATTTATCCGTACGGGGAGTAAAGCTCCCAGGGGGATTTGGAAAGGCAGCGAGCTAAAGTCGATGTAGTTGTCGCCGTTACTGCTGGGGTGCAGGTCGATGTGGTAATACCCGATGCCCACACTGTCGTAAAAATCTGCCGCTTTTTGACCTGCAACGGGACCTGCCACCATCTTTCGGTTTTCTGCTCCTACATGCTCCTCCAGAACCCTGAAAACTGGTTTTATTCTACGGGATTCCCTGATGTAAGGATATTTGGCTGTTCCGTCTTTGGTTCCCATAACATCTCCCCTCAGTCTGAGGCCGGGCCATCCCTGCCCCCCATCAGGGCGCGGAGCTTCGGTCTGAAGCCAGTAAAACAGCGAA
>CAYTDH010000598.1:0-2933 GCA_964436325.1 uncultured Tangfeifania sp. | reverse complement strand
GTTGAATAGATATCTTCTCATTATTGCCCTCCCCTATATCGGTGAGAGCCCTCAGGGCATAACGCACTCTACTGGGTATCTCAAACATTCTTCACTTATCCTCGTTTTTCCAGCATCCGTTTTACAGGATCTAATGCTTTAGCGGCAATCTCCGGTTCCAGCTGGATTTCCGGTTCATTTCTTCTTAGAGATTCCGCTACATCTTTTAGAGTAATCTTCTTCATATTTTTGCATACCACTGGTGTGTCCGGTAATAGAAAGAGTTTATTGGGAAGTTCTTCCCGCATCCTTTCCACTATGCCCTCTTCCGTACCAATGATAAACTTCAGTTCACCGCTGGAGGCGGCTTTATTGTAGATCTGGGATGTACTCCCCACAAAATCTGCCATCTCCCGTACTTCCCGAGAGCATTCCGGATGCACCATAATTATCGCATCAGGATGATCTTTCTTGACCCGTTGGATATCATCTTTCACAATCCTCTGATGGACCGGACAGTACCCGTCCCACAGGATTACATTACGCTCTGCCTGAACCGCTGCAAACTCCCCAAGATGCCGGTCCGGAACAAAGATGATCTCCCGCTCACTGGGTATGCTCCGGATAATTTCCACCGCATTAGAAGAAGTGCAACAGATATCGCTCTCCGCCTTTACTTCAGCTGTACTGTTTACATAACAGACCACCATCGCATTTGGGTGTTTCGCCTTTAATTCCCGAAGGGCCTCGCCGGATGCCATGTCCGCCATGGGACATCCAGCTTCTTTCACCGGAAGCAGCACCGTCTTTTTGGGGTTGAGGATCTTCGCACTTTCCGCCATAAAATGAACCCCGCAGAAAACAATAACCTCAGCTTCCGTCTGACCAGCTTGTATGCAGAGCCCGAGGGAGTCCCCGATGTAATCTGCCATATGCTGTATATCCAAAGGCTGGTAACTATGTGCAAGGATGACTGCGTTCCGTTCTTTTTTTAGCGTATTTATTTGTTTAAGAATCTCTTGCGTATTTTGGCTGTTGTTTTTCTTTTCATACATACTTCACAAATCCTAGTAGTTTTGTGAAGATTATACTCAAATATATAAGCGGAGTCAACCTCTGGGGAAGAGAATGTGGAGGAGATTACGCATACCTATATACAATTAACTCACATTCAGGCTGTCGATTTAAAGCAGGATAGTTTATCCCCGTTCCCTTTATAAATACTTTTTGTATACATCAGGTTAGAAAATAACTTTTCCACTTTAATTTCTGCATCACAGTGGCCTTTATACCAAGAAGCCTTTGCCCGGAGGTCCTTTTTTCCCGCGTCATGATAAAATACTCGCGCATTTTAACCCGTTATGCAATATTCCGAGCAATGCCATCTCCATTTTAACTTTCTCTATTCCCCGTCTCATTACCGTTCTGAACTTTAGGTTATGTTTTATGTGTCCGTATGGCGCTTCGCAGGTATGGGCCCTTTTCTTGTAAAGCTCTTTGTTTTTCTTCTTTTTAAACTTATTCCGCATTCGCTCTTTTACTTCTTCTTTTCGGTCCCGTTGTATAATTCTTGCCTCAGCTTTCGTACACAGACTTCTTTTTTCACATCCGAAGCACGCTTTCTTATTCACATACCTGTTATATATTCTTCCGTTTATTTTCGCCTCTCCGTATTTCGTCAGCCTAAACCCGGCGGGACAGATGTAAGTATCGTTGTCTGAATCATAGGTGAATTTTGACCGATCATAGGCGCCTTTAGACATTTCATTCCTCTCTTCCACTTCTATTCTCCTGTCGGGAATGAGCGCGGCAATACCTTCACCTTCAAGTGTTTCTAAATTATCTATGGAGGAGAAAGCAGGATCGGCAAGTACAACAGCGTGCCCCTCTCCGCTTTTCTCTGTGCTTCCTCCTATAGCCGGAAGGAGCGCCGCACCGTCGTTGTCTTCTTCGTTTACCTGAATATTCGTAATAATATCGTTTTTTGTATCTGTAGTGGTGGTAACGGAATAAGAAGGGTTCTTTTCCCCATTGCGCTGCTGCATCGTACGACAATCGTGGTCAGTAAGATTTATCTTCTCTTTCTCTTCCACTTCTTCCTGCTGCTTCTCACTCTTTTCTTTCTTCTTTTTTTCTATCCGCTGTTCTAATTCTTTTCCGGCCTGTTTAAGCTGTTCCATCCTCATAAGCAGGGTCACCTTTTCCGCTTCACTCTCTTCTTTGCCGTCCGCTTCTTTAAATAATTTCTCAAGTCTTTCTTCTATCTTCCTCCGCTCTTTTTCAATTCCCTTTTTATTCTTGTTCTTTTTATGAGAAGCACTGGCCCTTACCTTAACGCTGTCAATTGCTAATATCTCAAAATCAATCAGTCCATGTTCTTTACATACTAAAACGGTTTGGCTGAATAGTTCTACAATATCTCGGCGATGATTCGAAAGAAATTTCCCCATCGTCGAATGGTCTATTTTCCTGTCCCCCGTTAACCATCTATAGGAGAGATTAAGCTCGGTGTCGCTTTCCATTTTCCTTAATGAAAACCTGCAATTGTGCAGCGCGAAGAGGGCTACCTTTATTAATGTCTTCGGATGGATCGGTTCCTGCCCTTTTTCCGCTTCTAAATCATAGGCCGCTTCAATCGTTGAGGTATCCAAACGATCTACCAATTCGTCGATGGTTTTTACAGCACTGCCGACAGGCGCGACCGTTTCTAAACTTACATTGGCCAATAGCAGTAACTGGTTCCGTTCCGGCTCAATAAATCTTCGCATCTGCTCCCCTCCCAGAAAGATAGGAAATACTATCGCGCTCCTGTTATCCTGTAAATTCCTGCTTTAAATCGACAGCCTGAATAAAAGCTAAGTACCCAAGATCAATTATTTCTAAAGATAAATAATGAGTAATCTTCCACTTCCAGGTTTTAAATTTGTAGACATCTATAAGAATGGAATACCTGA
>CAYTDH010000597.1:0-2939 GCA_964436325.1 uncultured Tangfeifania sp. | reverse complement strand
CATAGCATCTGTCAGGATCGGCTGATATCTCTGCAACGGGTGTAGGAAATACTTTAACCATACTGTCCAGGGTATAACTGTTCATGCATTGGGTAACCGGGTTAACGACCGTGAGGGTTACATCGTAAAAACCGGGCTGAGAGTAATGTTGGGTTGTTTGTTGGGTTGTTTGTTGGGTTTCTGCGGTCTCTCCGTCATGAAAATTCCAATGAAAATCCACATTGTCTTCTACAATCAGTCTGCCCTCAAAATTCACGGTGAGATCATCACAGCCGCGGGCAGGGGAGGCGTCCATGGTAAAATTGGGTTCAGCACCCACAGGTTGAAATGTGGTATCGCTCAGGCATCCGTTATCATTGATGTACAGGCTGATGTTGGGTGGCTCATCCAGAAATGCACCCACCGAAACGGTATACTCCTGCCATCCTGTTGTGTCGAGAAAGGCACATCCGTCCAAATCCCAGAAAAAGGTGGCACTGTCGGTAGCTGAGCCGGCGAATTGCAGCTTCTGACTGTATCCTTCGCACTCCTCATCATTTTCAAGCAAAAAACCGGATTCCGGAGTGGGGTGGAACCGGGTATTCAATGTGTCTGAGGTTACGCATCCGTCAATGGTCTGCAGATTATAAATGACCTCATATTCATCCCAGTCATCTACCTCCATCTGGGCAGAAGTGTGGCTTTCCTCTGAAAATTGAACGGAACGGTTGTCCTCTGAGAGCCATTGGAAACTATTCTGTGATTTCCAGATAGAATCGGATGTTCCGGTAATGGCGGCTGAAAGAAGAACCGATTTTTCCCCGCAAATGAGTGAAGGAGCGTCCAGTTGAACTTCCGGGACGGGGAATACCTCCAAATCCAGGGTGTCCCTTGCCGAACATCCCAAATTATCGAATACGGTTATCCGGTATTCGCCGGTTTGATTGGCGGTTATTGTTCGATTGGTTGAAAGGGTATCTCCCTTTTCATTCTGCCAGAGGTACCGTGAAAAATTTTCACCGGCGTCCAGTTCCAGGGCATAGGGGGCACATCCTTCTGCGGACTCCATTCCCAAATCGGTTTCGGGATGACTCATGAAAAGGTAGATGGAATCTTCCAGTTCACAGCCGTCGATTGTGGTGGCCTTTACATGGTATTTCCCTTCCCGGTCAACAGTAATGGTTTGACTCGTCTCCCCCGTATTCCAGGAATAGGTATCGAAGTAAGGCCCTGCATCCAGTGTGCGGGTTTCTCCATAACAAAGGGTAAGGGTATCCCCTTCAAAATGTAGACTTTTCCCCAGGTCAAGTACAATGTTGAGGTTATAGCCCACGCCATATCCATAGGACTCAATGCCTCCGTATCCATAAACATAAGCCAGGAAACCACGGTCTGGGTTGATGTTTTGAAGACGGTAATGACCAGGGGTCAGTGCAATTTGCGCCCACGAATATTTTCCATCTTCAAAGGGGGTAAATTCATTTTCAATGGGATCCCCGGCCAGCCTCAGATTGCCTGTTTCTTCGGTCAGGGCAACCACATTTACATAGTACCGTCGGATTTGGTTGGAATCGTAAGCAACAAAAGTGACATCATTTTTGGTCTGACTCGATGAACTGAGGATAATCATAAAAGGATCACCGTTTCCGCCGGTAAAAACACTGTCAACTTTATTGGACTGGCTATACTGAGCTACCATGACTGGTTTGTCGGCAAGAATTTTTTTTGGGTCGGTATAGGGAAAAACTTTTTCTTTAAATGCTCCTTGATCAAGAGTAAAGGGGGATTCTCCTGTGATGTAAACGGTGGTGTTATCATTGGCAGCCATAATCCGGTACCGGTCTTCCCTTCGCGATTTGAGAGGAACCACAAAATATTCGAGTCCCCATGATTGCACAGGGGGTATTTGTTCGGAGATGTAATCCCAGCAACAAACTCCTTCGGGAATGGTGGTGCTGATGGAACCGGAATAAACTGCAACAGGTTTGCCGGAACGGATGTGGCTCCCGGTTAAATCGCCTTGTCCCTGGCGCCGGGGGTTGTTTGTATTATCCGATTGCACCTGGTAAACCTCGCCTTTGTTCAGGGTTACTGTAAATGTTGAATCCCGGGGATGGTATTTGTCTGTGACTCTGGAGGGAGTGATTTCCACTTCGGTTTCATCTTCGGTGGCGACGATAAGAAACTGGCTGTTACTGGGCGGATTGCCGGTTTCATAGGGGGTATAGGCCATGGCAAAGTATTCATTTCCAAGCGATTTTACAGGATAAATCAATGCCACATCTGCTGTATTGGCGCCCCATGATAATGCATATACATTTACCGGGTTCTCCGAGACGAGATGAATGCCTTTGGGTTCAGGTTCCTCCGATTCGGTAGCTTCTGCCAGTTCCCATGGAATTTTAATGCGGCGGGGGGTGTTGGCATTTACCGTAAATTCGCCAAAGAGGTTTTCTTCCGGACCGATGGTGATTTTAAAAGTGGTAGCGGTGGATGCAGATACCGTAATTTCCACATAATGGTCTTCATTAAAATTCCGGCCCTCCATAAAACCAAACCAGAAATCGGTTCCTTCGGTTGTTTTCTGGCAGGGATTATTTTGTGCCGGCAAAAGGATGGCCGGAAGCACAAAAAGCAGTAAAGCCAAAAATTTCTTCATTTTTTAAGGAATTGATCCATTTTTATTGGTTTTGAACTTAACCCAAAAAATTGAATTCGTCGAACTTTGTTTCATCAATAATTTCTGTATCCGAAAGCGTCCGGGAGAAAAAGGGATTGAATTCCGTTTGTTCCTGAAAAAGTGCAGGAGGCCGAAGCACTCCTGCATATCTATTGCTTTTCAGCCACTTAAAGTTTTATTGCTGTGGAAACATCTTTTGCTTTCTGCGATTGGAATTTGAAGGAAATTTCCCCTTTTCCTTCAATGAGAAACTGGTACTCCTGAACGTCATACCCCTCAA
>CAYTDH010000596.1:0-2942 GCA_964436325.1 uncultured Tangfeifania sp. | reverse complement strand
ATATTTGACCCCTCCGGGGTCTTCTTCCATATTCTCTGAAGGTTGAACAAAAAAAATAAAAGGGAAATACCTGTGGAACAAATGACAGAAATAATTTATCTGTCATCCTCTCATTATGCCCAAAATTTTTTTTGGGTGGGGTCTCGGAATGACAGAAAAATTTCATCTGTCATTGGCAATCCCGGAAAGGCTCTGCACCATATTTTTAAATGGAAAAAACCGAATACAACCGGGCAGGAATTATTTATTCAGGTGACTCCAGCCCTGGGCCCACAACGGAACTGCAGTCCCCCCGGAAGCTATCAGATTGGTTCCCTTCGAAGCATCAGTGATGGCCCCAACCATTGTAAAGTCAGGATCATTCTTAATCTTTTCATAATCCAGAGGAGAAAGGGTAAAGAGCAATTCATAATCTTCGCCACCATTCAGCGCTGCAACCAACGGGTTAATGTTCAGCTCCTCTGCCATCTTTTTGGTTTGGGGGTCCATGGGAATATCCGCTTCGGTCAATTCACACCCCACTCCCGAGCTTTTGCACAAATGCAGAATCTCCGAAGACAATCCGTCGGAAATATCAATCATGGAGGTGGGCTTAATGCCCTGCTTGCTGAAAAACTGAATGATATCCTTCCGGGCTTCTGGTTTTAGCTGACGCTCAAGAATGTAATCGTATCCTTCAAGCTTGGGCTGCATTTTTTCATTTACCTTAAAAACTTCGTTTTCGCGTTCCAGGAGTTGAAGGCCCATGTAGGCCCCTCCGAGGTCTCCCGTAACGACAAGCATATCGCCGGGCTGGGCACCATCCCTGTAAACCAGGTCCTTCTTATCGGCCTCTCCCAGTACACTCACGCTCAGGGTAAGTCCGGTAAGCGAACTGGTGGTATCCCCTCCCACAAGATCGATCCCGTACTTTTCGCAAGCCAGGTAAATTCCTGAATAGAGTTCTTCCACTGCCTCCACCGAAAATTTCCCCGACAGGGCCAAATTCACCGTAATCTGCCGCGGCTGGGCATTCATGGCGTAAATGTCGGAAAGGTTGACAATGACCGATTTATATCCCAAATGTTTTAACGGAACATACATCAGGTTGAAATGAACGCCCTCTGTGAGCAGATCGGTGGAAAAAACCACGCACTTATCGCCATAGTGTAGAACGGCTGCATCATCTCCCACCCCTTTGAGCGTACTCCTGTTTTGAATCTGGATATCTTTCGTCAGCCTGTCGATCAGGCCAAATTCCCCCAACTCTGAAATCTGTGTCTGTTGCTTTTCTTTACTCATCGTTAATAAAAGACAAAAAAGTATGAATTAGTTTTTCTCAGGGACAAAATTACCTATAGTTTGTTATCTTTGCAATGTTTATCTAAACAGTCTTCATAAACGTTTGTTATTACGATAAAAGTTTACAGAGCTATGACAGATCAGGACAAAATATTATCAGAAGTAACACAGGGAGAATACAAATACGGTTTTTTTACCGACATTGAGACCGACATCATTGACAAGGGGCTCAATGAGGATGTCATCCGGACCATTTGGGAGAAGAAAAATGAACCCGACTTCATGCTGGAGTTCAGGCTCGATGCATTTCGCAAATGGAAAAAGATGAAAATGCCCGACTGGGCCTACCTGAATCTACCTCCCATTGATTATCAGAACATCAGTTATTATGCTGCGCCTAAAAAGAAGCCGCAATACGAAAGTCTGGATGAAGTGGACCCGGAATTGTTAGAAACCTTCAACAAACTTGGCATTCCGCTTGAGGAGCAGAAGCACCTGGCAGGAGTAGCTGTAGATGCTGTTATCGACAGCGTTTCGGTAAAGACCACATTCAAAGAGACTCTGGCCGAACAAGGGATTATTTTCTGCTCGTTCAGTGATGCACTGCAGGAGCACCCCGATTTGGTCCGGAAATACATCGGCCAGTCGGTACCGGTGAACGACAACTTCTTTGCTGCGCTCAACTCGGCTGTTTTTAGCGACGGCTCGTTTTGTTACATTCCCAAGGGGGTTAAGTGTCCCATGGAGCTTTCCACCTATTTCAGGATTAACTCGGCCAACACCGGGCAGTTCGAACGGACGCTCATTGTTGCCGACGATGACAGCTATGTTAGTTACCTCGAAGGATGTACCGCTCCGCAGCGCGACGACAACCAATTGCACGCTGCTGTTGTGGAAATCATCGCCCTCAACCGTGCCGAAGTGAAATACTCCACGGTTCAGAACTGGTATCCCGGTGATAAGGAAGGGAAAGGCGGAATTTACAATTTCGTAACCAAGCGGGGTATCTGCCGGGGAGAATCCTCCAAAATAAGCTGGACCCAGGTGGAAACCGGATCGGCGGTGACCTGGAAATATCCCAGTTGTGTGCTGATTGGCGACCATTCAGTTGGTGAATTTAATTCTGTGGCGGTGACCAACAACCACCAGCAGGCGGATACCGGTTCCAAAATGATCCACATTGGGAAAAACACCAAGAGCACGATTATTTCCAAGGGAATCTCGGCGGGAAAAAGCGACAATTCCTACCGCGGACTGGTGAAAGTATTGCCGGGAGCTGCCAATTCAAGGAACTTCTCTCAGTGTGATTCGCTGTTGCTCAATGACACTTGTGGCGCGCATACCTTCCCTTACATTGAAGTAGGTAATAAATCCTCCATCGTGGAACATGAAGCCACGACTTCCAAAATTGGAGAAGACCAGATATTCTATTGCAACCAGCGGGGGATTGACACCGAAATGGCCATTGGAATGATTGTCAACGGTTATGCCAAGGAAGTGCTGAATAAACTCCCCATGGAATTTGCCGTGGAAGCACAAAAGCTGCTTGAAATCAGCCTGGAAGGCAGTGTTGGATAGGCGAATGAAAGAACCAGAAAAATTGTAAAACCGGAGTGCCGGAATTGAATACCGGCATTCAAAACATCCATAAAAAAATGCTT
>CAYTDH010000595.1:0-2973 GCA_964436325.1 uncultured Tangfeifania sp. | reverse complement strand
ACTTCAATTATGTGGGGAAGTATCTATAATCTTGCTGTGGAAGGTTTGGGTAAATACCTGGCAGCGGCTTCCGGTATTTTTATGGTGTTGGTTGCCGGTGGCGGCATCCTTCCCTTAATCCAGGGATGGCTTGCTGATGTTGCCAACTATCAGATGAGTTACTGGCTGATTGTAGCCGGATTTGGTTATCTCTTATTCTATGGTGTGGTAGGAAGTAAAGTACATAAAAGGGCCGAAGATTTAGTTATTGATGAATAGATGATACAGGGCTCTCCATTGAGCCTGGTTAATTTGAAATTCCAATCAATTCGGAATTACCTGAAAGGGGCTGTCAAAATCTGGCAGTCTCTTTTTTTTATTGCAGCTTTTTGTATTTAAATCTTTTGGGGGTTATATCGCCAAGACGTTTTTTCCGGTTTTCTTCGTATTCAGAAAAAGTGCCTTCAAAAAAGAACGGTTGTGTATCTTCGTCGAATGACAGAATATGTGTTGCGATACGATCGAGGAACCACCGGTCGTGGGAAATAACCACAGCGCATCCTGCAAAGTCCTCCAGACCTTCCTCAAGGGCCCGCAGGGTGTTTACATCAATATCATTGGTAGGTTCATCCAGCAGCAAAACATTTCCTTCGGCTTTGAGCGCCAAAGCCAGGTGAAGCCGGTTTCTTTCTCCTCCCGAAAGGACTCCGCATTTTTTTTCCTGGTCGGCCCCCGAAAAATTGAATCGGGCCACATATGCCCGTGCGTTGACCTGCCGATTTCCCAAAAGGATGGTTTCGGTGCCCCCCGAAATGACTTCGAACACCGATTTTTCCGGGTCAATGGCTTCGTGCGTTTGGTCCACATAGCTGAATTTAACAGTGTCGCCAATTTCGATGGTTCCCGCATCGGGTTGAAGTTGTTTCATGATCAGTTTAAACAGGGTGGTCTTTCCGGCGCCATTGGGGCCAATCACCCCAATGATTCCTGACCGGGGAAGACCGAAACTCAAACCGTTGAATAGAAGACGGTTTCCGAAACTTTTGGAGACATCTTCCATTTCAATAACTTTATCTCCGAGGCGGGGACCGTTGGGAATGAAAATTTCCAGTTTTTCTTCTTTCTGCTTCACATCTTCATTAAGCATTTTATCATAGGCATTCAACCGTGCTTTTGATTTGGCATGTCGGGCCTTTGGAGCCATGCGCGCCCATTCCAGTTCGCGTTCCAGTGTTTTTCGCCGTTTCTGACTGCCTTTTTCTTCTTGTTCCAGACGCTCTGCTTTCTGTTCGAGCCAGGAGGTGTAGTTCCCTTTCCAGGGAATTCCTTCTCCACGGTCAAGCTCTAAAATCCAGCCTGCCAAATTATCGAGGAAATAGCGGTCGTGGGTAATGGAGATAACCGTTCCTTTATACTGTTTAAGGTGGGTCTCAAGCCAGAGAATACTTTTAGCATCCAGGTGGTTGGTGGGCTCATCGAGCAGCAATACGTCAGGTTCTTGCAAGAGCAACCGGCAAAGGGCTACGCGACGGCGTTCCCCTCCCGAGAGTTCATGAACCGGCTGGTCATCAGGTGGACATCGCAAGGCATCCATAGCCCGCTCAAGCCTGCTTTCGAGATTCCAGGCATCCATCTGATCAATTTTCTCCTGAAGGGCAGCCTGTTCATCCATCAGTTTTTCCATCGCCCCGGGATTTTCATAGACCTCGGGCAATCCAAATTTTTGATTTATGGCTTCATAGGCATTCAGGACATCCTCCACATCACGGGTTCCTTCCTTGACCACCTCAAGTACGGTTTTGGTTTCGTCAAGTTGAGGTTCTTGCTCCAGCAACCCAACCGAATAACCAGGGGCAAAAACCAATTCGCCGTTGAAATTATTTTCCTTTCCCGCAATAATCCTGAGCAGGGTGGACTTACCGGAACCATTGAGACCGATGATGCCAATTTTTGCTCCCAGATAAAATGAGAGGGAAATGTCTTTGATGATGGTTTTATTTTTAGGCGGGTAGGTCTTACTCACCTTATACATGGAAAAAATGATCTTTTTATCTTCGCTCATTCCGGATAGTTTAAATTTTTTCCAAAAGTAGAAAAACCTTCGAATTTAAAAAGCATATTTGGAAGAAGAGAAGATGTCACAAAAAAGATTGGCCGGGGAAAAAAATCAAAAACCGTGGATTCAGATATTCCTGGTTTCTTTTTACCTGCTTACCGGTTTTCCATCGACCTCAATCCAATCGAGCCGCGAACAGGCGGACGACCTCCCACCGGGCATTAAATCGGTAACCCCGATGGCTTCCACATTGGAGAGGTCGGGGTTTTCTACCGGTCCGATTTCCGCGACGCGTTGGATGTCAAGCCGGTGCCAATGGAGATCCTGCACATTAAATTCTTTCAGGCGCCAGTCCTTCGATGAGCCATCTCCCTGTCGGCTTACCAGCCATGAGCCGTCGGCCAGCTTAAGGGCAATGCGTAATTTCCGTGTTCCCGCCTGTTTGGTTCTCCACCTGATTTTTGCGTAACCAGTGAGATCAACATTGTTACTTTTGTGCTTTAAGGCTACCAGCCAATTGTCAAGACACAACCCCGACCAAACGTAATAAGGATCATCTGCGGGCCGGGCATGATGACTCTTTTTCAGGCTGTCGCGCCCTGCACCATACAATTCCAGGACCAGTTCAGGATTGTTTACGTGTTTTTGTGACAGCGGAATTTCCGCAGGGATTTCTTTCCAGTCTTCGCGGAAAAACAATCCCGGACGATAATTTTCCTGGGCTGTGAGCATAGATATGCAGGAAAATAGAAGGATTATTGGGAAGAGAAAACGTGGCATATTCTTCGGTTTAATCTTTGAGAAAGGAATGGATTTTTTCAAGCAATTCCGTTTTTTTAATCGGTTTTGTTACATAATCGTCGCAACCCGCTTCCATAGCCTTCTGATTGTCGCCCGACAGGGCATAAGCCGTTTGGGCAATGATGGGAATGGAAGGA
>CAYTDH010000594.1:0-2982 GCA_964436325.1 uncultured Tangfeifania sp. | reverse complement strand
AAGCAAAAAAAATTATAGGTTTAAATAAAAAAACGAAGTTAATATAAAAACGAAGGAAAAATAAAGGAATAATAATATCTATTGTCTTAGAAAATAAAATTACAAGCTATGAAATGGGAGGACAGTAAAAAAGGGTATGAAAATTACCTGAAACTTGAAAAATCGCTTTCACAAAATTCAATTGCGGCCTACATCAACGACATCAATAAACTGGTTGATTTTCTGGAAACAAACCAGAAGAAGGTTTCTCCTGAGAAAGTCAAGCTTCAGCATTTAAAAAGTTTTGTTGAATGGCTGAACGAGCGGGGGGTAAGTCCCCGAACACAAGCAAGGACTATTTCCGGGATTAAGTCCTTTTACAAGTATCTGCTCATTGAGGGAAAAATTTCCAGTGATCCCACGGCACTGCTCGAATCCCCCAAAATTGGAAGAAAACTCCCCGATATTCTTTCCATGGAGGAGATTGACCGGCTTATAGATGCTATCGACCTGGAAAAACCGGAAGGACAAAGAAATAAAGCCATGCTGGAGACTTTGTACAGTTGTGGGCTCAGAGTGTCGGAATTGGTTAATCTTAAATTGACCAACCTCTTTTTTGACCAGGGATTTTTGAAAATTGAAGGAAAGGCCGACAAAGAAAGATTGGTGCCTGTAAGTAACCGGGCCATTGAGGAGATAACCAAATACATCAATGGTTACCGGAAAAACCTCAAAATCCACAAAGACAGCGAAAATATTCTTTTTCTAAACCGCCGTGGTAAAAAACTGAGCCGGGTGATGGTATTTACGATAATCAAGAACCTGGCCGAAAAAATTGATCTTGATAAAAAAATCAGTCCGCATACCTTTCGCCACTCCTTTGCCACTCATTTGATTAACGGTGGGGCAGACCTCAGAGCGGTTCAGGAAATGCTAGGACATGAGTCCATTCTTACAACAGAGATATATACACACCTCGATCGTGATTACCTGAAAAATACGATTCACCAATATCATCCAAGATCCTAACCTGAATTATTCGGGCTAAATATCCCGGAATAAAATTCAAATAAAGGTACTTTCAGCATCAGGAAGTACCTTTTTGGGTTAATTATGAAAAGTGATAAGAAAAGTCTATCCCTGATAGAAATTTGTTAAGATAATGTTTAATTGATCAATAAAAAGATATAAATGGCTTCCTTTAACCCATGCAAGTGGAAAAAATAATTATTTTCGTAAATTGGTATACGGATTGCATGAAGTTTTATTAAGTTAATTATTAGGTAGTTATGAAAAAATTAGATTTAACGAAGTACGGAATACAAAACGTACAGGAAATTGTTCACAACCCTTCATACGAACAGCTTTTTGAAGAGGAGATGAACCCTGAACTGGAAGGTTATGAAAAGGGTCAGCTTACTGAACTGGATGCTGTAAATGTGATGACAGGAATTTTTACGGGGAGGTCGCCGAAGGACAAATACATTGTTAAGGATGATACCACCCGCGACTCCATTTGGTGGACAACTCCGGAAGCTCCCAATGATAATAAGCCTGTAACTCCTGAGGTGTGGAATGACCTGAAAGAAAAAACGGCAAGGCAGCTTACCGGAAAAAGGTTGTTCGTTATGGATACGTTCTGCGGAGCAAACCCTGATTCACGATTGAAAGTGCGCTTTATCATGGAAGTCGCCTGGCAGGCCCATTTTGTAAAAAATATGTTTATACGACCTACGCAGGAGGAGTTGGAAAATTATGGTGACCCCGATTTTGTTTCTCTTAATGCTTCCAAAACAACCAACCCCGACTGGGAGGAACAAGGCCTGAACTCAGAGGTGTACACCGTGTTCAACCTCACCGAAAGAATGCATGTTGTAGGAGGATCATGGTATGGCGGAGAAATGAAAAAGGGAATATTCGCCATGATGAATTATTACCTTCCGTTAAAGGGCATGGCGGCAATGCATTGCTCTGCCAATATGGGGGAAAAGGGAGATGTTGCGATTTTCTTCGGTCTTTCCGGAACAGGAAAAACAACCCTTTCTACCGATCCCAAGCGTAAACTTATCGGAGATGATGAACATGGCTGGGATAATGATGGTGTGTTTAACTTCGAAGGAGGATGCTATGCCAAAACCATCAATCTGGACCCCGAAGCCGAGCCGGATATCTTTCATGCCATAAAACGGAATGCCCTTTTGGAAAATGTTACGGTTGACGAAAATGGGAAAATCGATTTCAGCGACAATTCCGTAACTGAAAATACCCGGGTCTCTTATCCTATATTTCACATTGACAATATTGTTAAACCAATATCCCGTGCAGGTCATGCCAACAAAGTCATTTTCCTGACTGCCGATGCTTTTGGTGTTATTCCTCCGGTCTCGAAATTGACTAAAAATCAAACTAAATACCACTTCCTTTCGGGCTTTACAGCAAAACTGGCTGGTACCGAACGAGGAATTACTGAACCATTGCCTACCTTCTCCGCCTGTTTTGGAGAGGCTTTCCTTTCCCTTCATCCCACGAAATACGGTGAAGAACTGGTGAAAAAAATGGAAAAACACGGAACCATGGCTTACCTCGTAAATACTGGCTGGAACGGTAGTGGAAAACGAATCTCTATTAAGGATACCCGCGCCATCATCGATGCCATCCTCGATGGTTCCATAGAAAAGGCAGAAACCAAAATGATTCCTGTTTTTAACCTTGAAGTCCCTACTGCTTTGCACGATGTGGACCCCAACATCCTTGACCCGCGCGATACCTATGCCGATCCGCATGAATGGGATGCTAAAGCCAAAGACCTGGCCAGCCGTTTTATCAAGAATTTTGAAAAATATACCACCAACGAAGAAGGTAAATCATTGGTTGCTGCAGGACCTCAATTGAGTCAATAAAGGAACATACGATAACTATTTCAGAGCTCCGCCCCTAAAAAGGCGGGGCTTTTTTGTGTGCCGTGCATGGTAAATAGCTAAGTGGTGCAAGTCCACGATGGGG
>CAYTDH010000593.1:0-2984 GCA_964436325.1 uncultured Tangfeifania sp. | reverse complement strand
TCTGAGGGTTCACTGATTCTCACCATTAAAAAATAGTCTCCAAAAATAAAATCATGGCCTTATAATAATAAAGGCATTTATACAAACATCAATGGAAATCAATCCTTCCTTAAAACGTTCTGGTTCTAATTGAAAGGAATGATTTTAAAAAAGAATCCCTACCCAAATTTTTTTTGGCTTAATGGGAGGATGACAGATTTAATATTCCTGTCATTGGTAGCAGGGAAGCATTTCCCTACTCTTCTGATTCATCCATTTCGTCAATAACCCTGATTTTATTTTTCAGGAATTCAATCTTTTCCCGGGTTTGTTCAATTTTTCTCTGAACGTCTTCAATCAGCGATTCTGCATTTTTTGATTTGGCAAAAAAGCCGACATTATTATCAAGCAGAACCAGATCATTTTCAAGTTGTTTCAGCTTATTCATATACTTTTCCCGTTCCAGGAGCATTTTGTTTTGTCCTCGCGTAGATTCCGAGAATGAGGCCATTTTTGAACGGAACTTGAGCAGGTTTCTTTTGGATTCATCAATGTTCAGATCATCGAAAAGTTTATTGATTGCTTCTCTGAAATCTTTCTGAACAACATCCTTTTTCTTAATGGGAACATGGCCAATTTCCGTCCAGCGGCGTTGAAAACCTTTGAGGGCTTTCAAATTCTCTTCAACGTTGCCCGTGGATTTGAAGTTCCGGACTTCCTCTACAAGTTGTTCTTTTAATTTAAGGTTCTCTACCTGTTCATTTTCAATTTGTGAAAAATGTTCCGATTTTCGGTCAAAAAAATGGTCACAAGCTGCCCTGAAGCGTTTCCAGACGATATCGGATTGTTTGCGTGGTACAGGGCCAATCTCTTTCCACTGCTTTTGAATGTTAATGAGATCCTGCGTGGTTTTCCGCCAGTCGGTGCTGTCTTTTAAACTTTCGGCCTGGTTGCACAAATCAATTTTCAATTGCAGGTTATTTTGCTGCAGTTCCTTGTTTTTGGCATAAAACGCACGCTTGGCATCAAAAAAAGCATCGCAGGCGGTTCGGAAACGATCGTAAATCTTATTGTTGTCTTTGCGGGGAGCAAATCCAATGGTTCGCCACACCTTTTGAAGGTTGATAACTTCTTTGGAGAGTTCACCCCAATCTTTATGGGTGGTTAATTCCTGCTCGTTTATTTCTTCTACTTTTTCACAAAGCGCCCGTTTGGCTTCCAGGTTTTTCTTTTGTTCCGACTTGCGTTCATCAAAATATTGTTGATGTTTCTTGTTAATTTTGGCCGTGGATGACTTAAAGCGATCCCAAAGATCATCCTTATTCTCGCGTGGAACGGGGCCAATTTCCCGCCAGCGATCATGTAGCTTCTGAAGCGCATTAAATGCCTTAATAATGTTGGTTTCCAGAAGCAACTCCTCAGCCTGTTCACAAAGCCTGATCTTCATTTCCAGGTTCTTCTTCAGGTCGAGGTCGCGGAGTTCTTTATTGATTTTGATGTAATCGTAAAAGTTCTCCACATGGAAATGGTAGGTATCCCATAAGTTTTTCATTTTGGATTGGGGAACCAGACCAATTTCGCGCCAGCGTCTCTGAAGATCACGGAAATCCTGGAATGTTTTATTTATCGACTCTTCCTTGTTGATAAGCCCTTTGATTTCTTCAATTACCTCGTATTTTTGCTTGAGGTTTTCTTCTTTATCCTGTTCCTGTTTTCTATTATATTCTGCCCTAAAGTGACGGTATTTTTTGAGTAAGTCCTTTATATCCTGCTCGTAGGGATTCTCTTCTGCAACAAAATCTTCTTCGTTTCCCCCTTCCTCAATAAATTGTTTCTTTTGTTCCTCAATCTCTTCTTTCAGGTGCTTGTAAAATGCTGCTTTGATGGCTTCTACTTCATTTCTTATATTATGGTCACTGTCGGTGTTGAGCACATCGCGCATGGCATTCACCAACTCCACCTGGTTGTATTTGTTGTAATCGGTTTTCTCTTTTTCGGCAGCAGCGACCGGTCTTTTGTCTTTTGCCGGGGAAGATTTTTCCTTTTTTTCGGAGGAAGGACTTTCCGGATGATCTTTACCTGTTACATTGACTGCTTCTCCGGATTTTTCCTGGGGGGAGGCTTTTTCAGCAGTTTTTTCTTTAGATTTTTCATCCGGGGGCAAAGGTGTTTTTTCTGTTTTTCGTTCTGTCTGAAGGGATTCATCGTTAGACTCATCCGTCGATTCCTGTAGTTTTTCGTCGGTATTTTCCCCTTCGTCCGGTTTTTTTTCCTGACTTTCGGCAGAAGGTTCTTCTTCAATTTTTTCCGGTTTTTCTTCTTTTGGTTCTGTTTCTGATGAATCCGGGATATTTTCGCTTTTCTGTTCGGATGGTTCACTGGTTGTTTCTGCCTCCGGCTTTTGGGGCTGCTCATCTTTTCCGGTGGAACTTTTCTTTTCATCTTCACCGGGATTCAACTTCTCCGGATCTCCGGAAACAAGGTCCAGGGGTTTCTGCTCCTCATTGGTTCCGGTAACAGGCGAGGCCTCGTCCTTTTCCCGGGTATTCCCGGTAATCTCCTGCCCTTCCGGGCTTACATTCGTTTCATCGTTGTCAAACGCCGCATTCTGCGAACTTTTTAACCCTTCCGGGTTTTTTAGATCTTTGGGTTCCATTTACAAAAATTTAAATACCATTAGCGAATGGTGTACATACATTTAATCAAGATACGAAAATAGACAATTACACACTAATACTCAAAGTTTTTAAAGCAAAATGTGTCTTTTTCCCAAGGCAGGAATCGATCAGGGGTCTTTACCTGGTTTCTTTTTAATTGCTTGTTTTGTAGGTGTTTAAGAGTATTTTTTCATTTGCAGGCGGCTTCGGATTGTTCCTTCACATTTTTTCCGGAAACCGTGGCCCATAAAAAAAGAATATGGAGCGTTGAAAATTCTATGTTGAAAAACATAACTAAAAAAAATCATTTTCAAGGGTTCACATCTTGTTAAGCATATGGAATTCATT
>CAYTDH010000592.1:0-2996 GCA_964436325.1 uncultured Tangfeifania sp. | reverse complement strand
GCCAATGCCAGTGTACTGGTTTTTATTCCGCCTCCCGTAGAAGCAGGAGAAGCACCCACCCACATTAAAAAGAACAGCATTAACACCACCGGAATACTCAGAGTCGCTGTATCGGTGGTGTTAAAACCAGCAGTCCGGGGAGTTACGGAACCAAAAAAAGCACCTACTAATTTGCCCCACAGATTATGTTCTGAAAGGGTATTATTGTATTCAAAAATGAAAAAATGAATGGTGCCTGCACCAATTAAAATCAGTGTGGTTGTTAAAACAATGCGGGAGTTGATGTTTAAAATCCAGGGAAGGTGGTTGTGCTTTTTCCCCATTAAATAAAGGGCGCCATTCATCAGCTTGTTTTTTAAATATTTCAGCAGGTTAAACACAATGGGAAATCCCAAACCACCTAAAATAAAAAGAAAAGCAACAATCAGATGCAGGGAATAATTAAACCGAAAGCCGGATGAATAAAGGCTGTTTTGCAAAGTTGAAAACCCCGCGTTGCAATATCCGGAGATGGAATGAAATATTGAAAAAAACAAGCGCTCGGAATAAACCGGAAAGACTTCAGTATTCAGGCTCCAGAATATAAAAATTACCCCCACAACTTCGATAAACACAGTAATTATGATTATTCTTTTGAGAGTAGTAAAAACTTCCCCCAGTTTTCCAGTCCATGTAAGTTCGCTCAAAACCAACTGTTTTTTATAGGAGGATGAACCTTTGAAAAAATAACCGAAATAGCTGGCAAATGTCATAATTCCCAACCCGCCGGCCTGCACCAGGGTAATAATAACAATCTGGCCGAAAAGTGTAAAATAACTGCCTGTGTCAACTACAATCAAACCTGTAACACAAACAGCGCTGGTGGCGGTAAAAAGCGCATCAATGAGTGAAATGCCCGAGTGTGTTGCGTTGGGCAGAAGCAAAAAAAAGCACCCGGAAATGATTAAGGCCAAAAAACTTAAAATAAACAACTGCGCAGGATTTACAACCGCCCATTTGAAATTTATTCTCAATGCCATTAGATCGCGCAGGAAAATGAGCACAACGGTTAACCGGAGCCATCCAACCTGGCTGAAAAAAGAGAATACCGGGCTTTCTGGCAGTTCAAAATGTATAAAAATAAGAAGGGCCGAGAACAGCAGTAACAAAATATCGAAAGGCATAATTTTTAAGGTTGGCCTGGTTTTTTTAAAAAAGTATCTTCCTGCTATAGGCATAATGCCAAGTATTATTGAAAACAGGTAGCCATTTTGCAAAAACTGGTTCTCACCGGAATGCTTTTCAAAGCCCAAATCGTAAATAATTGCAATGATTGCAAATGATAAGACAATAAGGGGCAGCCTTCTTAAAAGAAAATTTATATCATTTAGTTTCAAAACGCATTCTTAAATCAGGGTAATTTGTAAAAATCTTTATGATTCCGCAAACATACCTTACAAAACCTTTATTAATTCCTTTGCAAATTTGCTTCATCAATAAATAAAAAATTCCTCCAATCAACGCGGCTGCGGCGAAGAAAACAATAAATGTCCACACCGCTTCAGCATAAATCAAGGCCACTCCAACACACACTATTAAAGAAAGTGCAACAATGAATAGATGACGGCTGATTACTTTAAAAACAGTCCTTGCATTAAACATGATGATTGTATTTATCCCTGGGGGGCGTTTCCTCAATTATTTTCTCAATAATCTCTTCCAGTTTTTCCAGTTCGTGTCCCTTTTGTAACACTACTTCTTTGTTGAAAGCTTCTTCATAAACATTTATTAATCTGGCAGTAAGTTTATCCAGCGGACGAATCAAATATAGCGGCAAAAACACAATAAGGATTGCTAACAGCGTAAGCCCCACAATACCAACATTTTTCTGCAATTGTAAAATTTGTCCGGCGTCTTTTGTAATGGCGCTGTTTTTATTTTCAAGCGATTGTGAATTCATGTCATATATTTCAACTATGTTTTCACGGAGATTCTGGTATAGCCGACTGTAATTTTCAAAATTTAGCTCTTTATTTATTGAAGTTAAAGCTGATTTGAAGGTGTCGTAATTTCTTTCCAGGCGTTGGGTAATTTGTAATTCACCGGGTTCTGTTATGTTGCTTTTTTGAAGTTCAATAATTTGCTCCAGGTTTTTCATATTCTCAAAAACAGCAAACGTTTGGTTTACTTCACTGCTGTCAATTAAGCCCGAAGTAATGGTATGATGAATTCCATCAAGGATATTTAACATATCGTAGGCATATTGAAGCGAAGCATAGTTGCTTTCAAGCAATTCCCCGGATTTGTTTATAATCTTTTGATTGGTGCCAATATTAATCATCATAACACTATAGGAAACAAAGAACACAATCCCTACTCCAATCATCAGTTTTGTTTTAATCTTTTTCATCGGTGGTAATTTTAAAGTAAATATAAATAATTACCATTAAATTGCTGGTGTTCTTTACAAATTCTTAATTCAGTTCCCTTTGGCCACATTGCAGCAAACCTTGCTTGCTGATTTTAGCAAGTGCAGAGACAGAAACAAGAGGCTCCTCATTGCAAAATCATTATCTGCTTATTTACTTAATCGCAATATGTAAATAAAATTGATTAAAAAACTTAGTGGGATATAAATGTATTCAATAGGAATTTTCTATTCTTCCAAAATCCCTTTGGATTTATTAACTCGCTATCAAATATAGCAACTTTTGCATTGTCTCTTTTTGTCTGATCAAAAATAAAACCTTACGTGGTATTTTGTTTTCCTCCTTTTTGGCATCCTGCATTTTTCTCATGACTTCCTGCTGGCTTATATCTGCAAATGCATCTTCCAAAGACTCTTTACTATTTAAGATAATATCCATATACTCAGGATTGTCCAGGTTCTTCACCAGGGGTCACGGAAAAAATTGACCCTCCACTGAACGATTTTTCATCGTCACGGCAAAAAATGACCCGCCTTAGAACTATCAACAGATTGCTTCGTCGTTTCCGCTGCGCTCCAACTCCTCGCA
>CAYTDH010000591.1:0-3002 GCA_964436325.1 uncultured Tangfeifania sp. | reverse complement strand
GTCTCCGTGAAATATACGGTAATCGATACTCCAAGACTCTTTGTTTTTGCCCCACGCGACAATTTCACACTCGATACGATCCCCTTGCACGTCTGCGCCGATGGTTGTAAGCAACGGCTCCGCGTCTTCCGGCAGCGTGTTCGCAAAATACCGACGCTCTTGCGTTAGCAGCGTTTCGAGTTTCGGCGCGGACGATTCTTCGACGAAGGTTTCCCCGAGGAAGGTATTCACCCATATTTGCATCTCATGCGGCGGTTTTCCTTTGCGCACAAGGTCGAGAAAATCCATCACGCCCGATTCCCATGAGCGGAAACCGACAGGGGAAAGCAGGCCGGGCACGTGATAGGATCTCATGCCGGGGCGGCGCGGTACTGCGGTTGGTCGCCACTCGCCACGCGGGAGGAAATAATCCTTGTCGGCGTTCGCCCACTCGCCGCCGCATTTCTCACACGTATAGCGCACGCTTGATTCCGTAATCCTGCCGTCTTTGTCTATCTCGCAAATCAGGCGGTGTTCTTCATCGTGTTCGAACTTGAGACCGTCCCATTTGAGATACTGCATGTGTCCGCAGTGCGGGCAGGGAACAAAATATCGCCGTTGGTCGCCTTCCTCCCACAAGCGCTTTATCAGTGAACTTTGATCGATCGTCGGCGTGCTTGTCCAAAGGATTTTATACGTTTCCGTGAAAGCGTCGGCGCGCCTGCGGATAAGGCCGATAACGTCGCCTTCGTTTCCGACCGTGACGCCACGGAACCCGTCAAGCTCATCGACGTATATATCCTTAAAGCTCATGCTGCGCAGCTTCGCGCCGCTGTTCGGGCCCGCCGCCATGAGGAACCCGCCGGGGAACTCTTTCCGCGATTTTACGTCACCGGTTTTACGCTGCGTGTTTCGCTTGTGTTGCGAGCTGATAAGATGCGCAAGCCCGGAGCTGTTTATCATCGCGTCGATTCGTAGCTCCATTTGCGTTTCGGCCATTTGCGCATCACCGGAAACGTAAAGCATCGGGGATGGCGCTGCTTGGATTTTGTAGCCTATCCAGTTTTCACCGAGTCCGACCGTTGCCGCAATCTGCGTGCCCTTGAGTACCGCGACTTCCCGCACCGGCGAGGATTCGGACATTGCGTCGGCGATCTCGCGCATGTACGGTATCATGTCGAAACTAAACGGTCCGGGGTACGGAGTAAGGCCCCGCGGGAGCACGCGGGAACGTTCCGCCCATTCCGATACAAGCTCGCGGTTGATCTCGGTCGGCATTAGCTCCTGGAGCGCGTCGGCAACGTTGCGGGCCATGCGGGCGCGGTCGGTTTGGGTGAGTAGCTTAGTCGTCAATTTCTCCCCCAGGTATGTATCCGTGTGCGCTTCTATCCATAAGCCCGTGTATATACTCTATGCGCTCACGCTCATCGTCCTGCTTAAGGTACCGAAAAGCAATGTATGTGATTCCAATAATGGTGACTGAACCTATTAGCGCCAGTAAAACGATAGCAGTTTCCGCTGTCATTCTGCCCCCCCTACTTTCAGCCATCCCGCTTCCGAATAGAACCATTTGCTATCTTTGCGCGTAGGATAGGTGTACGTTTTCGGAATTATTTTGTCCGCTGGCATCGCGATCGCATCCAGTTCAATATCAAAATACCCCCAGCTGTCATCAACGCAATACTGTGCGGCAGCCCACTCTGAACTATAGACGCCGCATATCTCAGACTCTCCATAGCCGCCGATATGATGGATAAGAATGTACACAATAGTTCTAAAAAGCGCGCGTTCGTTCCACCGGTCAACCGCATCTCCCGGAGTCTCGCCGTGCGGACCCGTCGCTCCACAATCGCAAAACACGTTGTAAAAATCCCAGAGATTACCGCCGCTTTCGTCGCTCTGCGAGCCAGCCGTCAGATTCAGCTGTTCGGTATAGGCATTACCGCAAAACGGGCAAGGTTTTGCGTATTGCAAAACATCATCTGTGTAACTCATTTTCTTTACTCCCTAAATCCTGACGTTCCGCTACTGCGGCCACGTTGAAACTGAATGACCCTCAGATACGCCTTTTTTAACTGCTCTTCTCGGCCCGATGGCCACTTTACATCTACCTATGAACTCGTACATCTCGCGCTTGTAAGAATCGGCTGGTGGCGCGTCGAATCCGAGCATAACGCTCATCTCTGTAATCGCTTTATCGAGAAGCTCAGACAAAACAACGTTATCCGTCATGGTTTTTGCAAACTCAGCTTCGGCAAACTCACTCATTGATCTTTTCCAATTGATAGAATACGCAAGTTCGGCCTTTGCCTTGTAGTACTCAATCGACTCTTTAGCGCGGTTGATATCCCATTGCTTTTCCGCTTTGAAAGTCTTGATTTCGGCTTTCATTCTTTCGTTCTCAGACTCAAGCTTTTCAATCTTTCTCTGCATCAAAATGCTCATCACTCATCCTCCTCCGGTACTTCAACCGGTAAATCTGCTATACGCTCAAGCTCTTTACTTGCTTGCTCGATTGATTTCTCAAGTGCGCGCTTGACTTCCTTTTCGACGCGGTCGCGGAGCTTTGTATCGCCACGGCCTACGCGCTGTCCAACGGTCAAAATGTTATTGCGGACTGCGGACGCCCACGCGCCCCAACCGGAGCGGACGATATCGAGCGGTACAAGGTCGCGCTTCAATTCCGCGTTTTGTAGCTCCACCTTAAGCGATCGCGCTTCGAGGTAGCGGACTTCCTGTCGGAGCTTTTCCGCCTCCATGCCGCCCTCGTCGTCGCTGGAGTCGTTGAACTTCGCCCACTCGCGGTGGAAGTGCTCCCGGATGAACGCGCGGTTAATTGGGTCGTCGGTGTCGATGGTTTTATCCGCCGCAGCTATGACGTGGCCGTCTTTTTTGGCTTGCGTGATGCGCTGCGATGTGACGCCGAGTAGACCGGCAAAGTCTTTTTGGATTAAGCGCATTCAAGTAACCTCGTTCGGAAAAGATGTGTGTGGTGGAAAATGTCGCAAGTGGGAAATTGCACC
>CAYTDH010000590.1:0-3005 GCA_964436325.1 uncultured Tangfeifania sp. | reverse complement strand
TTGTTTTTAATTGAAACGTCCGTGCTTTTAATCGCAACCGAACGCATATACTTTACCGTTATATGCAATAACCGCTAAAACAATTTATGCTTGGCGTTCTGTTGCGCTTTCTCAATACGATTCTTTGCTATATCAAAATAATCTTTATTCTTTTCAATACCTATAAAATTCCTGTTATTAAGTAATGCCATTTTGCCAGTAGTCCCCGAACCCATAAAACAATCCAAAACAATGTCGCCTTCATTGCTCCATGAAATTATATGATCGTTTGCTAATTGCTCAGGGAATGTTGCTGGATGTTTCGAGTGTTCTCCTCTACTTTGATTATACATGAGCCAGTAATTATATCTTACACCATATTCTTTTATTTTGTTCCCAGCACAAGATTTTCCATTACTTATTGAACCATCCTTTCGCCTTTGCCCACAATTATCAATTACTCGACCATAAGAACTGTTTTTTTTATCTTGTATTGGGTTGAATTTGCTTGGCTTGCCATTGCTAAAAACAAACATATACTCAAAACCATTATAATATCTATTTGAATCAGGAAAAGCTAATTGATCCTTTAAATAAATCATTGTATCGTGTAAATTAAACCCGCACTCTTTAAAAAATAATGCCTGTCTAAAACTTGTTCCAGTTTCGCTTCCGTTAATTGTTGCATCACCGACAACCCACACAACAACTCCACCGTCTTTGGTTACTCTAAATAATTCTTTAATAACTGCTTGCCATATACTATCATTCCATACAAGTGTATCGTTGTATGTTCTCAAATTATCATAAGGTGGTGACGTTACCGTTAAATCAATACTTTTATCCGATATATCCTTCATCAACTCTAAACAATCACCATGTAATAATTCTATCATAAACCCTCTCTATCGCTTTTTACGTCCTGTAAAAAGCTAAATTAAATTTTTCCTGCGGTTACTGCATATAACAAAGCGTAAACAAAATGCTAAATAAAACTCAATCATTTTCATATACCTATTCTACGCACTTCGTTTACGCTTGAATAGTTATTTGAAATACTCGCTAATTTTTTCATATAATTCAGAAATCTTTTCATCTAAACAATAATCTTGTGGGCAAAACTCATCTCCTGCTGAACATTCTCCAAAACACCAGTAAGCGTTTATTCTTGATCCAATATCATTTAAGTCTTTTAAAACCACTCGCACTTCAGCTAATAGAGAATGCGCGTTCATCCCCGCTGAATTTTGAAGACTTATTATTGGTCTAAACTTGTCCTCCATATTTTTTCTCCATTGTAATTTTAGTCAAATCTATATCATGTACTTGAAAACATACATTATTATCTTCATCCAGATAAACTATAAATCCCTGCCTTACAAGAGCGGTAATTAAAGGATCAACATACTCATTATTTATTATTTCAATTCTTACTTCGTGCATAGTTCAACCCCATCCACATCCAATTTCAACGACATCTTCTTCTTCTAAATACTTAATTTCTATATTTTTATATATTTCTCCTGAAGCAAATACTTCTATTTCTTTATCTTCAGGCATTTTATTTAAAAACTCTATTACTTCTTTAACTATCATTTATATTTTTCCACCATTTCTTTATTAGTTGTAAACCCAAAATTGAATATGAACAGCTCAACAACTTTTTTAATTTCTACTTCTTGTGTAGAAGGATGATACATTAATAATTCTCTGGCTTTTTTATCTTTATTTAAATAGTCAATTAACCATTCCCTGAATTGATTTTCGTTTTCTTCCCCCCAACAATATCTCATATACCAATATTCATCATTTTTAAAATCTATCTGATCAAAAGGAGCATTAGCTAATTCACACATTTTTTTTAATATTGTATCTAATTTAGCTTTCATGCACTTTCTCTAAATAATCAATAATAATAGTATCTATTGCTTTTCCTAATTCTGTAGGAGAATATTTCATATCATCTACTTCTCCTCTTCTCCATCTTTGATGGTATTTTAATATTTCAACTGCTTCTTTTAAATTCATCACTTTTCCTTACTACGCTTTTTAATTTCTTGAACTAATTCATCTAATTGATCTATATGTTCAGTATGAATTATTATATCGTTATAACATAATTCCTCTTTTCTAAAAAGATAATTAAATGCTAATCGTATTCTTTTAAAGAAAGGAATATCTTTTTTATATTCAAAACTTATACTTACATATTTAAATTCTTCATCATAATCAAATATTAATAAATGATTAGGCATCCCACAGGAACATTCTAATATTCTTCTTCTTTTAAGAATTTTACTTTTCATTTTCCGTAACCTTCTTTAGCAGTTTATCATACAAATCTTTTCTTATATATTCAACATCATTTTCATGTACTGGATCTTCTGACCAAGTTACATAGTCAAAGGGATTCATACTATCATCTTGAAAAGCCTCTACTGGATCATTTAAATATATTTTTTCTGGTGCAAGTTTCATTTCTTCCCCTCTTCAAATATTCAATCCTTCCAATAACCATAACTACGATCCAAAAAACAATTACTGCACAAAATAATATTATTCCAATTATGTCTTGAATACTCATGCCTTTGACCCTCCCAAAGTAAAAGCAATTCTTTCCTTTGCATATTTATTAATATCCGTAGGAGATGGATCAGGTCTTGATACATAATATAATCCTTTTCTAAAACCTTCATAAACCAACTCACTACAATAATATGATCTTTCATCGTCAAATAATTTAAAAAGCCACCAAAATGCAAGACCTGTATAATCATAATTAGATGCCATGACTTGTTTAGATACAAACCAATGTTTAATTGTATCATAACAGAAAGGATTCGATACTGTGGCTTGTCTAATCACTTGTTTCCTATTCTGATAAGTTGAAAAATCAGGATAATTCATACCATTATTATCAGCAGAGCCAAGTACAAGTATTTTACAATGCTCTAATTCATACTTTGCATCTTCTCTTGCCATATCATAATAAATCATCCAATTATATACGAGACGATTCCATTCTG
>CAYTDH010000589.1:0-3022 GCA_964436325.1 uncultured Tangfeifania sp. | reverse complement strand
GCTTCATTATTGCATTCATTATAAGTGGTTTGTGAAAATTTATCATTGGCACAGCTTCCCACATTTGGCGATTGATCTGGATGGTTGTATTTTTGGTAATAAAGAACAGATGAAGATGAACAGAATTTTATTGATTTTATGGCTCCATGCAGTCATTTTTCCTGCCTTTTCCTGTTCCGAAGAAAAGGAAATTCCCCGTGAGCAGGAAATTGAAAAACCAGCAGCCGGTGATTCGGTGAATATTTTAGCCTATGACGGAGCCTGGTGCTGGTTTTCCGATCCAAGGGCCATCTATTATTCAGACCATGAGATTGTAACCGGCTGGGTAAAAAAGGATGGCTCGGTGGAAGTGGCTTGTTTTGACACCTCGGATGAATCGCTTCAGTTGAATACGCTTTTCCCGGATATGCAAGTGGATGATCATAACAATCCGGCTTTTGCCCGGCTTTCCGATGGTAATGTTTTTGCCATGTATGCCTGGCACGGAGGTCGACGCGGTGTTATTTCCAATACCACCGCTAACGGAGCTGACGTTTTTTCCTTCCGGGGAAATGTCATTTTTAAACCTAAAACCCCTGAACTGCTGCAGGATTTTCCAAAGGAGACGTATACCTATGCGAATCCCTGGGTTCTGGAAGGGGAGGAGAATAAACTTTTTGCTTTTGGCCGCTGGATAGGGTATAAGCCCAATATGATTATTTCCGGGGATAACGGGAAGACCTGGAGAGAACAATACGTGGTGGTGAGCAGGGAGCCTTTTGATCCCGGGAACCGGCCCTACGCAAAATACCATTCCGATGGGAATACGAAGATTCATATGGTTTTTACCGACGGTCATCCCAATGTAGAGCCCCTCAATTCGGTTTACTATTGTTATTACGAAGCCAGGGCCTTTTGGAAGGCCGGCGGAGAAAAAATTTGTGATCTGGATGAACTGCCATTTGAACCTGATGAGGCTTCACGCGTTTACCAGCCTTCAGGAGGGTCGGGAAGGGCATGGATTGCCGATATCGCTGTAAATGAAAGTCAGGAGCCGGTTATTTTATATAGCCGTCATCCGCAAACAACCGACATGCGCTACCATTATGCCTGGTATAATGCAGAAAAAGGGAAATGGGAGGATGCTGAAATGTGCAAGGCGGGAAAATGGTTTCCCCAAACTCCTCCCGAAGAGAAGGAGCGGGAAACCTATTATCTTGGGAATTTAACCCTTCACCCGCGAAAACCTCACGTAGTGTTTGTTTCAAGGCAGGTAGAAGGAAAATTTGAAATTCAAAAATTTGTCACCAGCGATCAAGGCAATTCCTGGGAAATTACGCCCATTACTTCCAACTCGGTGTACGATAATGTGCGACCTTACATTCCGAGGAACATGCCCCCGAATGCTCCGGCAATAGTGCTATGGATGGAAAATAAAAGATACATCCATTACACTGATTATAACACCAATATCAAGTACTTTATCGATCGTTGATCACACATCCAGTTGGCTTTCTGCTTCAGCCGTTACTTTCACCCCGGTCGTTCCTCCCTGAGAAAGGGTAATATCCACCGGCTTATTGGTTTTCCAGGCACCGTTGGTGAAATCAGGAACATCGATGGAGTTTGAGCGGTTGGCGACCGACCATTCACTAAGCGGGGCAATAACACTCCACAGAGCGGCATCGTATACATCCTGATCAAGCGGTATGCCGTTCCGCAGGCAGTCGATCAGGCGCCAGTCCATCAGAAAATCCATTCCGCCGTGGCCCCCCACTTTTTTAGCCATTTCACCCACCAGTTTGACGATCTTGGGTGTGTATTGTTCCTCGAGTACTTTCATTTCGTCCTCGTCGAACCAACTGTGTCCTGTGGCGATTTTACCAGGGAGAGGATATTTACGGGCAATTCCTTTGGTGCCGCTTACGAGGTGAATCCGGGAGTAGGGGCGGGGACTGGTCACGTCGTGTTGAATCATGATGGTTTTTCCCTTATTTGTGCGGACGGTAGTGGTGTTCATGTTTCCACGGTAGCTGTTTGTGGCATAAGGTTCCCAAAAGCCATCTTCCTCTGCCAGTTGAGCAGCTTTTTCCGCCATCTGGAAATCGTTGGTCGACATGGAAGAGAGGTATTCCATTTTGTCGCCCCGGTTAATGTTCAGGATTTGACATACCGGTCCAAGTCCGTGGGTGGGGTATAGACTGCCATTCCGCTGTTGGTTTTCCTTTAAACGCCACATATCCGAATAGGAATTTTTTCCAAAATTGCTGTTTAGCAAATCATGGATATAGGCTCCTTCGGCATGCACAATCTCCCCGAAAAATCCCTGGCGGGCCATATTGAGGGTGAGCAACTCAAAAAAGTCGTAACAGCAGTTTTCCAGCATCATGCAATGTTTTTTCGTCCGCTCGGAGGTTTCAACCAGTTGCCATGCTTCTTCTACGGTGACTGCGGCAGGGACTTCCGAGGCAGCATGTTTTCCATTCTCCATGGCATAAACGGCCATAGGGGTATGCAAACTCCAGGGGGTGCAAATGTAGACCAAATCCACATCAGGACTTTCGCAAAGTTCTTTCCAGGCATCTTCACTGCCTCCGAATTCTTTTGCGGCCGGTAAACCATGTTTTTTCAGAATGTTCTGACCCCTTTGTATTCCTTCCGGGTTTTTGTCGCCAAGCGCGGTTATTTGAACCCCTTCGATGTTCGACATCCGTTCAACGGCTCCCGGTCCCCGGTTGCCCAATCCAATAAAGCCAATTCTTACCGTTTCGAGTTTTGGAGCAGCATAACCACACATGTTAAACTGCTGAGGATGTGTTTTGGCAGCTGATTCTTTAATGGTGGAAAGTGCTGATTCGCCTGAATCTTTTTGGGGCTGGTTACACGATGAAAGACCACCGGAAAGAACTCCTGCACTTGCTGCACCTGCAATCTGGAAAAATTTTCTCCTGTTTGTTTTCATTTTATTCTATTTTAGTTTTGAATTTATTTTAGAAGTGCTTTTGTCTATAGTAAAAAGTTTAAAAATAAAAATAATTCCTTC
>CAYTDH010000588.1:0-3028 GCA_964436325.1 uncultured Tangfeifania sp. | reverse complement strand
ACAATTTGTCAATTTATCAATTTCCTTTAATTGGTATGGTTATCCCCAGAAACGGCAAGGCCACAAAAGTGCCCATATCCGGAAAAGCGGGAATCCAGAGACTGTAGTCCAGGCCAATATTCCGGATGATGGTTCGTCCGCCAACGGAAAATAGCACTCCTGTCTCCTGATCGACCGTAATGAAATAATTCTCTGAAATAAGATACCCCCTCGGGCCAATGCGTTTCATCCCGCTGAGGTTGAAAACCGGAACTTCAGCCCAATCGTCATCAAAAAAACCATAAGCCATCCCAAAGCTGAGGTTATTATCCCTCGATCCCAGGGTTGCAGTTCCATAAAGCAATCCAAAAACATCTGTTTCTTCGCCAATTACGGTGGCCAGCAAAGCGCCGGTACCCAGATTGAATCTGTTTTTGGAGACAGGAATGGAAAACTTGGGAACAATCCATACCGGTGTGGATGTTCCTCCAAAAAGGAAAAGAGGTATTAACCCTACCCCACAGGAAAAATTATCGGTAAACCCATAGGAATATTGGTTGTAAAAAATCCAGATGTTTTGATACCAGCCCTCATTTTTCTTCAGGCCATAGCCGTTGGGAGCCCAAAAATAACGGGAAGACTGGGGATTCGGCAACCAATACTCATCGCCCTTTTTCTGCGTATCCTCCAATTCTGTTTTTGACCGGATATCCCCCCGCTGAATAGTCAGTTCTCCCAGTTTTTCCGTTTTCAAAATCACACCACTGGAATCCTCCTTCAGAATATGGCCTGTATAAATATTCCCATCCCTGGTTTCAATCCGGTAAACCCTGGTGGTATCCGGACTTTCCTGTCCATATCCTTTAAAAGATAAGCTGACAAGAAGAAAAATGGTGAAGATACTCAAAAGCGTTTTCATTCGATATGGCTTTAAGATTCATTCTAAATCGCTGAAAATAGTCGTTTAATCAGATGCATAAATCCCCTTTATAAAATCTTTTACCGAAGAAAAAGGTACGAAATATTTTTGATGATCAGACAAAAAAGGGTTTACAGCATTGAATAAAAAGAGGTAATAATGTCCTGCAAAATAATTGAACCGAATAAATGAAACTACTGATTTTTCACATAAACGATCAAACCTTTTTTAGCGTCAACCGGAATTTCATCGTGCAGACTCCACTGATTTCGTTCCTGAAAGTCCTGTATCTCAGGGGCAGTTAGATATCCCTTTTCACTGTCAAGTCCCAGTTTCCCAAAATCGATATTAAGAGCCACCGTTTTGGGTGAATCCGAAAAATTACCAATGGCCAGTAATGTAGAATCCTTTTTCACATAAGCGGTAACTTTTACATCAGGGTCATCCGTGGTAACCAGGGGTGAATCTTCCCAGAACCCCATCATTCGGGAATCTTGTATTTGAAACGCGTCCCAGATTTGCCAGACAGGACGTGGATCGCAGGTTACGCCTTCGGTAAGCCAGGGATGCCGGACAGTCATGCCAAACAGCATACCCAGCCAGCGGTTTCCGCCTGCATGAAGCATGTCGCCCATGAGGCCGAACGGGATACCCGACACTTCCACCAGCCAGTTGGCAGGCGGCATTTCATCGTATTGAAAACTTTCGCCAAACCAAAGTTTATCGATGTACGGAAAAAATTCGGTGTACTGCGTGGCCGGTCCCCTTGAGAATCCGGTGTTGGAATGCAAGTCGACGAGGCAACCCGGCTTGTTGTTATCGAGGACCTTGCGGATACGTTTCACGGTGCGGCGGTCATAAGATACATCATCGAGGTAAAGGCCATCGATATCCACATTCTTAACCAGCCATGCCAGTCCTTCGATGTAGTAATTGTACCAGCGCGAATCGCCGGGGGCATTCACGATGGATGCATCGGCGCTTTTATCAGGGAACCACTGATACCATTGCGGGCGGTACCCGGTTACCAGGTGCTCCTGCAGCCAGGGGTAGCCTCCCCCGTTTCCGTCTCCCAGAATTTCATTGCCCAGACTGCGCAGCGCCCACAGTTCAGTGATGTAATTGGTGAGTTCGCGGATGGTGTAATAAATCTTTACCTTCTGCCCCTTTTGATGTAACCGGTCGACGAACCATTTCATGGAATCGACCGCCACAAAAGGATAATTGATGTGCGGATTGTAATTGTTGGCATGGTGCAGGTTCACGATTCTTATCCCGCTTTTCAAATCCTCATCGGGAGGCATGGGACTTCCGCCGTTATGGTAATACCTGTCGGTAAACTGACTTTGGTAGTCAATACCTTTGACCGGGGTCAGCAGAAACGACCATTCGAATTCAAGCTCATCCCCCTGCTTCAGTTCCCGTGACCCGGAATAAACCACTGCCAGTGCCTCATCCGGTGTGCTTTCAATTTTAAAGCCTCCCCTGTTTTCGTTGTGCCATGATTCAGGATAATCGGGGCGGTAAAGGTTAAGCAGAGGACCATGGTAGCTGCCCCCGCGCAGTTCACACCAAAGACCGGCATGCGTATCACCTATCCAGAAACTGTCGTGAGGACCCTCCCATTTTGCCTGATGCTTCCGGGGAGTTTGGGTTCCGGGCAAGCCCATGCCCATCATGTATTTCGCAACTTCTTTTTTGAAGGGAATTTCCAGCCGCATATCTTTCAGTTGAACAGCATTCAATGCTCTCAATTTCAGCTTATAATTCATGTATCCATCTGATTCGATGGTCCCCACGCCTTCGATTTTCATATTTTCAGAAAGGCTTTCCCAGGAACCACGCATAACACCGGGCTGGTTTTTCAGAAGCTGCACATTTCGAGGCTCACTGAATTCCACCGGGCCTTCCGGTGTTTCAACCATAAAAGCGACGGGACGATTCAGGATTTCCCTTTCCCCCACTTTGAACGACCCGGGGTATCCTTTTTCAGAAAGCGTCATTGTTTTTCCGGTAAAACCATACCTGTTTTCGCCCAACACCGAAATGGGGCGGTAGTCTTTTGTGGGCTCATCATCGATTCCCCGGGTGGAATTCAGCCAGCGCAACCGGGAGTGACGCCACGGTTCG
>CAYTDH010000587.1:0-3041 GCA_964436325.1 uncultured Tangfeifania sp. | reverse complement strand
ATTGTCAAGCAAATGAGTACCTTCACCTCTGAAAATACTGCCTATTTCATGATAACCTTCACCCCAGAGCGGGGGGAAAAGGAAAACAAGCAGTCCCATGGAAAACCCTCCGATCAACAGCCGTAATCCCCATCCCTTAATTAATTTAAATTTGCTTTCCAGAAACATGGTCATCCGGGTAAAATAGAGGCCTGAAAGTCCGGTGAAAATCCCCAGGAGGATATAGAACCAAACCGTATCCACGGAAAAGGGACTTACCTGCATAAAACGTAACAGCACGCCTTCCCCCATGAAAAAATAAGAGAGAATGGTTGCTGAAACGGCAGAGATGAGCAGGGGAACAAGATAAACCATAGTCAAATCCAGCATGAGTACTTCAAGGGTAAAAACAATTCCGGCGATGGGTGCGTTAAAGATACCTGCAATGGCACCTGCCGAACCACACCCCACCATTAAGGTAACATATTTGTAATTGAGTTTAAAAAAACGGGCCAGGTTCGAACCGATAGATGCCCCGGTTAATACAATGGGGGCCTCCGCCCCCACCGAACCGCCAAAACCGATGGTCAGGGAACTGGCAATCATGGAAGACCAGTTATTATGCCCTTTTATGCGGCTGCTTTTTCGGGAAATGGCATACAAAATTTTGGATACCCCATGCCCGATTTTGTCTTTGACAATGTAACGTACAAAAATTACGGTCAGAAAGATTCCCGCCATCGGGTATACCAGAAAAAGGTAATTGAAGGTATCTGCCTGGGTCAGTTGAGTCAGTTGCCCGGCAATAAAGTGAATCAGGTTTTTCAGGGTTAGTGCTGCCAGGCCGCTGACCAAACCAATAACCAGGCTCAGCAAATACAAAAATTGCCTTTCCGGAATTTTTGCTATCCTCCAGACAATGAGTTTATTCATCCAACTTCTGGAATTCTTTCTCCACCAAATATTAAACGTGCGATACATCAATGATTTGTTTTCGGTATTTTGTAAAAACCCGGGCGCGGGAAATAAAACCAAAATATTTTCCTTGCTCGTCAATCACCGCCAGATTGTACCTTCCTGACGATTCAAACTTATTGGCCACGATCTCCATATTATCGTCCGGATGAATGGAATATTCAGGCATGTACATGAGATCGCTGATTTTAACCTTGTCATACAGTTCCTGTTTGAAAATCAACTCCCGGACATTATCCATCTTTACCATTCCCTTCATGATGCCTTCCTGGTCAACAACAGGAAAGAGATTCCGGTGATTTCGTGCGATGGCGGTTGTCAAATCACGCAAGGTTGCATGGGGAGAAAGTTTTTCAAAATCGTTTTCGATAAGTTCCCTTACTTCAAGCATCTGCAGAACATTGGCATCTTTATCATGGGTGAGCAACTCTCTTCGCTGAGCCAATTGCAAATGATAAACCGAATTGGTGGTGAACGTCCTTACAATGATGTAAGCAACCGTCGTGGTAATCATGAGCGGGACAAACAATTCATATCCTCCTGAAATATCTGCGATAAGAAAAATTCCGGTTAGCGGGGCATGCAATACTCCACCGATAAGGCCGGCCATACCAATCAGAGCAAAGTTGTTTTCATTGATTTTATGAATACCAATCAGGTTGTTGATGTAAGCAAAAAGCATACCCGTATTCACTCCCATAAAAAGCGTTGGGGCAAAAATCCCTCCGATTCCCCCGGCACCAAAAGTAAGCGATGTAGCTACAATTTTAAACAGAATCACAAAGCCGAGCAAAAACAGGGATGCCCATAGTTTTTCCTTCAATTTGTAGAAAGGACTATTGTTAAAGAGGTACTCCAGATTGCCTTCCAGACCTGAATTAATGGCTTCATAACCTTCACCATAGAGCGATGGAAAGAGAAAAACAAGAATTCCCAGTCCCATTCCTCCAACAACGACCCGAACAAAATTATTCTTCAAACGATCGAAAAAACCACTGAAAAACATGTAGACCCTGGTGAAATAGACCGAAACAAATCCTGCAAAAATGCCCAACAGGATATAATAGGGCAAATCTTCCATCACGAAAGTTTCAGTCACCTCAAAAGGGTAAAGAACCGTTTGCCCCAAAAAGAAATAGGAGGTTAAAACGGCAGTAGCCGAGGACAATAAAAGCGGAACCAGCGAAAAAACCGTCAGGTCAATCATAATCACCTCCACTGCAAAAACAATGGCGGCAATGGGAGCTTTAAAAATGGCAGCCATCGCCCCGGCAGAAGCACAAGCCAGAATGAGAATGGTATTTTTGTAGTTCATCCTGAAGGTCCGGGCCAGCCAGGAGCCCCAGGCAGAACCGGTAGCCACAGTAGGCCCCTCCAGCCCCACAGACCCTCCAAACCCGACAGTAATGGCACTCGTAACAACCGAAGAGTACAGGTTATGTGAGCTAATCCTGCCTTTCTTTTTGGAAATGCTGTGAAGAACGTTGGGAATCCCATGCCTGACAGTCCGGCGTATGAAATACTTTATGGTTAAAACAGTTAAAACGATTCCAATGAGAGGGATTGCAAAATAAATGTAGTTGTGCACTTCCTGCGATACCAGTGAATCAACTACTCTTCGAGTAAATAGAACGCTGTTCTTAATTACCACTGCCGCCAATCCTGAAACGAACCCCACAATAATGCTCATGGACGTAATAAATCCACGCTCACTCATGTTTCTTTTCCGCCACCGGTGGAAACGCGCCATCATATTTACTGCAATGCCCATTTTGATCCGTAAAAATAATAAAACCTCAGCTACCTTTTGTATATTTGGTAAACTAAGCACATTAAAAAATTGTTATTCTAAAGAACGCAAGGCCTTTTTTAAGCTCGTGTTGAGTCAAAGGTAGAATGTAGGAAATGTCATTTCGAGTCGCTACCCAAAATTTTTTGGGCATAATGAGGGAATGACAAATGTTGCTTGTTGCTTGTTTCTTGTTGCTTGTTCGATTTGCGGTGGCCGTTTGATTCGCTTCACTCGTGGGGTAGTTGTTCTGTGTTCGGTGTTTGGTGTTCGGTTTGCGGTGGTTGTATAAATCGCT
>CAYTDH010000586.1:0-3042 GCA_964436325.1 uncultured Tangfeifania sp. | reverse complement strand
GGAAGATCTTCTTTGTAGGCAACGCTGATTTGAAAATCCATTCTCCGCACCGGAAAGCGGGTGATGTTAGTGATTTCAGTACTGATAACCGTTTGGTTTGGCACACGTATGAGCAAATTGTCGAAAGTCCTGATTTTTATAGACAACAAATCAATACTGTACACAGTACCAATGCGTTCTCCCAATCGGACAATATCGCCAATTTCGAAGGACTTTTCTGAAACCAGAAAAAAACCGCTCACAATATTGCCAATGCTGTTTTGAGAGGCAATTCCCACCACGATTCCAATAACACCAGCTGCACCAAAAACGGGAGTCAGGTTGATATTCAGCTCTGAGATTATAATAAAAAGCAGAATGATGAATCCCGAATAAATAATGCCCCTGTTAATGATCATCTTCCGTTGCATAGACCATTTAGCAGGAATAATTTTTTTAACGAGAAATGCGATCGAATAAGTAATTACCAGACCAATGGTCAGAATAATGATAATTTTTAGCGCTTTTTCGAAGGTTGCTTCGTTGAAGTATTTTGCCCAGTCTGGATTCATGTTTTTTTTGTTTACCTGTTTTTAAGAAAGTGAAAATTCATTCTCAGGCGGGTTCTGGAGGAATTTCGGGCTTTGACAATCATTTTCGCTTTTTCCCCGTGGAAGGCTTTGGAGTAGCGGTACTCGGCTGAACTGGTTACATCTTTTCCTTTATATTCGAGGGATACCACGCTGGTAATGTTTCTGCCTTTACTTTCATAAATCATGAGATTATCCACACGGATGATCATGCGTTCTATTTCAAGAACGCCCGTCCAGTTATTGTTGATGGTTATCGGACAGACAGCTTCATAAGGCATTGGTTCTATTTCGTCAGGGGAGAAGTAGTAATCGTTCCCAAGCAAAAATGCAGGCTCTCCATTATCGGTTTCTCCAAACCAGGTATTGGAAAAATTTTGAACAGGGATTTCCCTGAGAAGGTTTTCGGTTTTTTCCTTTAAATAATAGATATTAATATACAACGGAATCTTTAAAAAAAAGGACAATTCCTGCCTGGGAGCAACATGCAAATGGGTTCCCTTAAAAACAAGAGGCTTGGGAGGAAAGGAAGGAACCAATAAAAGGGTGTTGGATTTTCCGGTTTGATAGTATTCTCCACTCGAAAAATCGAGTGTTTTATCCTGGGATGCTTCATTATTTTCCAGCATTTTAATATACCATCCCTGTTGCGTTCGTTGAATGGCAAGTTTAAAAAATTTAATATCCCAAATTCTGTGTTCGCCGGGCAGGATATCGTGTTTCCCCAATTCCGGAGCTGTTTTCATAGTGGCTATTGTTTAAACGAAATTAAGAAAACATTCCAGAATATAAGGAGTCTGGAACAAAAAAAATCCGGGATTCCCGGATTTTTTTTGTTCTCTCTTAAGGTGTCTATTTCTTTTCGTCAGCCCCCATTTTCCCCAAATCCATATCGATGGCACCGGTTATTTTCCCGATGTTTTCCGGGTCAATAAGTCCGCTGATGCTAATGAGGGCATTATCCTCACCACCGACCACCAGCAGGAGATCGGAGAATTTTCCGTTACCTCCGTCGCGGGCCAGAAAGCGGACGACCTCATCCGATTCCGTGACTTCCATGAGTACTTCGTATTCTTTGTTGTCGAAGAAGCCCTCTTTATCCAACTCCTTGAAAAAATCGAGTTTGCCGGTAATGTCACTGTCTTCTACCGACAGGATGCGTATTCCCGAAAGGTTGGAAAGCATTTCGCTGGTTTCTTTATCGCCAGTGTCTAATTCACTGGCAAATCCCAGTAACTTTCCCGAAATATTCACGGTGGTAAATCCCTCTTTGTTGGCGTATTTTTCAAATAAACGGTCAACAGGTGTCTTTTGAGCCCATACCGCCATTGGCAATAAAAGGGCGATCATAATGAGTAACTTTTTCATTTTATTATCTGTTTTTTTATTTTACTTTTTTCTTATTCATTATTATCCGGTTCGGATTTTTTCCCGGTTTCTTTAGAATTCACCTTTTTCAGGTTTTCAAAAACTGCGTTAACAGGTTTCACTCCTTTTTTGAGCGGTTTGGAAGCTGTTTCCAGCTTGTCGAAATTCTGAAGTTCCCTGAGCCCTTTGTTGTACTTTGCTGAGACATATTGAAGGGTATGAGAAGCATAATTGTAAGCTACTTCCGGATTTTCAAATGTATCCTCGAATTGCTGGTCTTGTTGCTGGTAGAATAGCATTCCCCCAACAACCAGAATAATTGATGCCGCTATACCGGTGACGGTTGTCCACAGCCGGCGGTATTTAGATTTTTCGCCAGATTCCTGTTCGAGAATAAAATCCATAACTTCTTCCTCGATGTGAGGATCGTCTTTACCGATTTCCTGTAATTCGCTTATTCCCACGAAAAACGATTTGTAGTATTTCAATTCCTCAGCGACCTTTCCCGACCGGAAATAATTCTCCAGTGCCTGCTCTTCCTGATGGCTGCTCTCGCCGTTAAAATAGCGTTGCAGCAATCGCTTTACCTCTTTCGTTTTCATTGGAATTCATTTTTAAAAATTCATCGCGTACTTTCTTTCTGGCTCTCGAAAGATTTACCCGGATAGCGTTCACCTTTAATTGCGTGATTCCGGCTATTTCTTCATACGAGAGCTGCTCAATATCTCTTAACTGCATCACCGTTCGTTGCAGCTCAGGCAGTTGTTCCATCAGTTTTTTTATTTGCCTGGCCGACTCACCCAATTCAACCTGTGAATGAACATCTGCGGATGTTTGTTTTAACTGATGGTCCGTTTCCTGGTCTATGGGTACCGTTCTTCTGGCTCTCAGCAAGTCCAGGCAACGGTTGCGCGTCATCCTCATGGCAAAAGCACTCATGTTGTCGATTTTTTCAAGCTCATCTCTTTTCTGCCAGAGTTTGAGAAAAACATCCTGAATCACATCACGCGCTTCATCTTCATCGTTCATGATCTGCGTTGCAAACCGGAGCAATTTCTTGCTCAATGGTAAAACCGTTGTTTTAAAATCACTTGCAACCATTTAC
>CAYTDH010000585.1:0-3051 GCA_964436325.1 uncultured Tangfeifania sp. | reverse complement strand
TTCCATAATTTTTAAAGATGTATTGGATTAAATGGTTTCTAATTAAGAGGTTGCACAGAGAAGAGGTTTCACAGAGAAGAGGTTTCACAGAGTTACACGGAGTGGGGCACAGAGTTACACAGAGTTTTTATTTTTGGTTGTGTGACTTTGTGATCCTGTTTTTGTTTTGATCCAAATGAGTGTTCCTGCAAACCCGATGAGGACGCCTGTTCCGTTGGCGATGAGGTCGTTGATGTTAAAGGCCCGCCAGGGGAGAAGCAGTTGCAGGGCTTCGAGGCCGGCAGCTAAAACTAGTCCTAAGAGCAATACCCAGCCTTTTTGCCTGATGTGCTTCGATAGCAACAGGGCCATGGGCAAATAGACCATCGCATGCAGAAGGTAGTCCCAACGGATGGTGAGGGCGTAATTATTATTAAGGGCGGTGCCGGCATTATTGAGTGGCAGAACCGTACTCAAAATAAGGACAATGAGGTATAGGGTGGTCAGGATTTTCATGATCTTATGTGGGGTTTTAATATGGCTTCGCCTCCTGAGTTACAGGGCGGTGTGTAGCCTGTCTCATCGATTTTGTTTTTAACTTTGAATAAAAAAAGTACTCAAAGATTTAAGGAACGAATATAGGGAAGATTTTGGTTTTTTGCAAAAGAAAAGTTGGTGCCTCCCTCCGGGAGGTGAACTTGTTGCCCCGATGTGTTCCTCATCCCCGCTCCCGCGCGAATCCTTTCGCGTGGTTTGGGGGAGGAGGTTGTCGTTGTTATCGTGGTTGTTGTTGTTATCGTGGTTGTCGTGGTTGTCGTGGTTGTTGGGGATGCGGATGGTATAGGATTCGCGTTGCCTGGAGAGGGAGGAACTTTGCACCGCGGCTTTAGCCCGGTGATCAAGGGTTCCCCTCCCCACCACTCTCCTTATTCTTTCTTTAAGAGCGTTGCTTCCCTCCGGGAGGTGCCCCCCTTCAGGAGGTGTACCTTTTCCAAGTCCGACATCCTCAAAATCAGTTGCTTTTTCTTTTTTCTTTGCGTTTTTAGCGATTCTTCGTTTAGCGTGCTTTGCGTGGAGTCGCAGCAGGATGGGGGGGTATGCTATTGCCCAAAGCCCGGTTTTGGGTACAACCATCACTAAAACCCATTTAACGAAACGAGAATATATTTCTTTGTCTACAATTGGGCGTATGTGCTTTTTAAATGCTCAATTTTAAATGTCGACCAAAACCTTCCCGCACAATTCTCATTAATGTAGATAATCTAATGTCAGAAGAATTATTCTCAATTCTTGAAATATAAGTTTTGGTAGTTCCACATTTGTCTGCTAATTGTTCTTGTGTCAATCCGTTCTCTTTTCTAAGTTCCTGAATCATAACACCAAGTTTAAAAGCTTCAAATCCTTCTTCAAATTTTTCTCTTTCAGGTGCACCAATCTTTCCATATTGTTGGTCAAGATGGTCTTCGAAAGATGTCAAGTTATTATTTATTGTCTTTTTCATCGAAATACTGTTTTTTAAGTTTTTCTGCTTTTTCAATCTCCTTTTTCGGAGTCTTTTGACTCTTCTTTTGAAATCCATTAATCAGAATTACCAATTGTCCTTTGTCAAAGAAACTGAAAACCCTGTAAATATTACTCTTGAATTCAATACGAATCTCAAATAATCCAGTTGAATCCTCGATATGCTTAAAATACTTAATTGGAACCCTGTCAACTTTTGATATTAATTTAAGTGTCCAGTTAAATTTCTGTCTTACTTCATAGTCAAGAGAATTAAAGAAATCCAAATAGTAATTCTTGTAATAGAATATGTTCCTGATATTCTTCTCATTCATTTCACAAAGTTAGCTAATCAGGTAACATTCTCCAAAATCTAAAATGTTTTTTTCCCCCCGCTCCCGCGCGAATCCTTTCGCGTGGTTTGGGGGAGGAGGTTGTCGTTGTTATCGTGGTTGTTGTTGTTGTCATTGTTAGGATTGCGGTTGGTATAGGTATCGCTGTCGCTCGCAACAATTGGGTCTTCGGGCGGGTTAATCTTGCGAATCCTTTCGCGTGGTTTGTATGTTAAAACTACTTTTTTTAATGAAACAGGTTGTTTTGGTGGTGTTGTTTGGAGGTTTAAATAATAATTACGGGGCAGGCAGGGTGAACGTGGAACTCTTGTTTGCCGGGAATTGTTGCTTATTTTGTATGATTGTTGTCTGATTGCTTCACAATGCCGGATTTTCTGATAAACTGCATGAATTCATAAGTGCCTTCAACAATATCTCCGCTAATATTGCTTTCTTCTACTTCTCCCTCTGTTCCGTTATGAAAGTGCTGAGGAAAAGAAGCTACGTATTTCCATTTATTGTGAGGGATATTATCATGCCGGTAAATGGTATTGTCTTTAAATCTTCTCTCCCAATGATAGCTATAACGTTTTTTGATTTTCAGTGAGAACCATACATCCACAAAAGTTAGATCTATCAGCAGTATACGGATTTCATTTATTTCTTTGATGATGACTTCATCTACAATTTCAGCAAAATCGGTTTCAATAATATTTTTGAGGTACTGCGTATCAACCATTTTTCAACTCTGCAAGAAGGTTTTTGATAACATCCCGTTGATATTCCAGGCGGTCGAGTTGTTTATAATCTTCCATTGTAGTGTATTCTTCTATTGTACCTTCTTTATAAAGCTCATCAAATTGCTTAACGGAGCGAATATTATATTTTCCATAAATATAAAAAATTTCGGATGTTACATCGCGTAATTTTCGTTCCAGAAAATAACGGGCACTTTCATGCCTGAATGTGTGATAATCGATATTCAGCGACCGTGTTATTTTATTAATGGTGTTTTGCTGGTCCATTTTTTTATTTGATTCACTTTACTATTCCACAAATATACAAATTGTTTCTGGTTTCTCGTTGCCTCCCTCCGGGAGGTGAACTGGTTTGATTTGCGGGGGTTGTTTGTGTCGCGGAGCCTGCCTGGAATTGTTTCGTATTTTAGAGGGGGTAGTGTGAGAACCACAAAGTGACGCGGAGGAGGAAGGAGGAGGTTGTCGTTGTTGTCGTTGTTGTC
>CAYTDH010000584.1:0-3069 GCA_964436325.1 uncultured Tangfeifania sp. | reverse complement strand
CTTGTTGTGGTGAAGGTTACCGTCGATAAAAACGGAAATGTGACCTCTGCACAACCAGGAGAACGTGGAACCAACATAATGAACAGAAAATTTTGGGATGCGGCCAAATCAGCGGCCCTTAAAGCCAAATTTAATATTGATGAAGATGCTCCCGCCTATCAACAAGGAACTATCACATACACTTTTCGCTATTAGGTTTTTCAGGTGCATTTGCTTTTTTTAAATTCGTTGTTCACCCCACTTTTTCGAATATTCACCGAAAAAATTCCTTCGTTCCAACAAACTTTGGATGAATTAGGCGCGAATTTTGTACTTTTATAGTACTTACTGTATTTTTTTTGACCAAAGCCATGAAAAAGTCGTTTCTTTTCTTTTTATTCTTTTTCATCATTGTGGTGAATGCTGCAGCTCAATCCGTAGGTCTCGTATTAAGCGGTGGTGGTGCCAAAGGAATGGCACATATCGGCGTTATCCGTATGCTTGAAGAGAACAATATTCCCATCGATTATATCGCCGGAACTTCCATTGGTGCTATTGTCGGCGGCTTGTACGCTGCCGGATTCTCTCCGGACGAGATGGAGGAACTATTTTGCTCGGACGATTTTTATTTTTGGTCCACCGGACGCATTCAGGAGGAGTACCGCTACTATTATAGCCAACCGGAGGCCAATCCTTCCTGGCTTGAATTGAGGGTGGAACGAAAAGAAGACAAATTAAAATTGTTGCCTCCTACCAGTATTATCCCCGAAGAGCAGATGGATTTTGCCTTTATGGAATTGATGGCATCCACCAATGCCGCCTCAGGGAATGATTTCGACAGCCTGATGGTTCCTTTTTTCTGTGTGGCCGCTGATGTTTACAACAACCGGCCGGTTATTCTGAGAAAAGGAGACTTAGGAGCGGCCATCCGGGCATCCATGACCGTTCCCTTATATTTTAAACCCATTGAAATCAATGATACGCTTCTTTTTGACGGAGGAATTCTAAATAATTTTCCTCATGATATTATGGGGAAAACATTCGAACCCGATATTATTATCGGGCATAAAGTGGCTGATGACCCAAAGGCCCCTGAGAATGACAATATTGTAGAGCAAATCACCCAAATGATTATGCGCCCCACCAGTTATGAGATTTCGGAGGAAGAAGGAATACTGATGGAGACTCAATTTGAGAATGTGGGCTTAATGGACTTCCAAAAGTTTGAATTTATCAAAAATGAGGGTATGGAGACTGCCCGTCAGTATATGGACAGCATCAAATCACGGATTGAACGCAGGGTTTCTAAGGCTGAGGTTAACCGGAAGCGTCAACGGTTCAATTCGCAAAAGCCCAAACTTTATTTTCAAAATATCCAGGTGGAGGGGGTTAAAGACCCCATGCAGCGAAAATTTATTATCCAGTCCATTAAGCACCGTTATAATGTCATTTCATTGAAGGAGTTGAAGCAAGAATATTTTAAACTCATTGCAGATGAGCATTTACGGTCGATCAGGCCTATTGCTCAATACAACCGGGAGACAGGATATTTTGATCTGCACCTGAAAGTGGAGCCGGAAAAAAAGCTTCGCATCAACATCGGCGGCAATATTTCCACCCGACCCATCAACCAGGGATTTGCCAGTATAGACTACAGGGCCTATCAGGGAAGGGCTTATAAACTAAATTCCAATATTTATTTCGGCCGGTTCTACAGTTCATTTGAGTTGGGAGGAAGAATCGATTTTCCAACCAATCTGCCCTTTTACTTTGCAGGTTATTCCACCCTCAACCGATGGGATTTCTTTTCGTCCAGTTCAGAACTTTTCTTTGAGGATGTGAGGCCCCCCTATATCATCCAGGATGAATACAATTTACGTTTTGAAAGCGGAATACCTCTGGGATTGCATTCCAAACTTTTTTCCCGTTTGGCTTATGTGAACTCCACCGATGATTATTACCAGATCGATAAATTCAAAAAAGAGGATGAACCCGATAAAACTTCATTCAGTGCATTTGCTTCCCATCTTGGAATGGAAAAGAATTCACTCAACTATAAACAATATGCCACCGAAGGCGAATTCAACTCGTTATCGCTGAAATACATTTCCGGAAAAGAAACCAACGTGCCTGGGACAACATCAACAAGCCAACTTGAGTCCAGCCGGAACCATCATTTTTATTTGGCCAGGGCCTCCTCTCTTAAATACTGGGACATTACAGAACATTTTTCGCTGGGAACTCAGGCTGAAGCAGTTTTCAGTAACAAAAAGCCTTTTCAGAACTATCGATCCACACTTCTTTCGGCTCCGGGCTTTTATCCCACTCCCCACAGCAAAACGCTGTTTGTGGAAAATTTTCATTCAAACAATTTTGTGGCAGGTGGACTTAAAACGTTGTACCACTTTTCACCTTCTTTACATTTAAGGGTTGAGGGGCATGTTTTTGTGCCTGTTAAGGAGGAACTAAAAAACTCCGATCTCACCGCTTACCAGTCTTCGGCCATAATCGATAATTATTACCTCCAGGGCATGGCTGGCCTGGTTTACCATACGGGCCTGGGCCCCATCAGTTTAACGCTAAATTATTATGAAAAAGCCAATACCAGTCTCTTTATGACCCTAAGTTTTGGGTACACCCTGTTCAACAAAAGAGGATTTTAGACGGTTAACATTTCATCCAATCAGTCTCGAAACGATACGGAAGGTGCAAATAGATTTAAGATTTCCATTTTCAAAAATAGAAATTTAGCCCCTCATTCACGAATTATTTCGTAACAATGCAGCGGAAAAAATGGTCTGTTGCCGCCCAAAAGTTTCAGAAACCCTCATAAAGCGTTTTTTTACCATTTTTTCAGCCAGGCTTCAGTCTCTTTTAATTCTGTAATATCTTGATTTTTAACAGCATAATCAAATCCGGTCTGGAGGGCAAAACCTCCGTACTCTCCTTTTGTGTTAAGGGCAATGTAACCGATTTGATGTTGTTCGTAATCCGGAATTTTTTCCACGATTCGTTTAACCGCTTCTTCGCATGCTTTTTCCGGGGCCATTCCGTTTCGCATAAATTCCACTACCAGGAAAGATCCCAGGG
>CAYTDH010000583.1:0-3079 GCA_964436325.1 uncultured Tangfeifania sp. | reverse complement strand
ACCTATATAATCATCCGCCTGTGTGTCAAAATTTTTTTGTCATGAATGTTTCATCCTTTTATTCTTGCCTGCAAAGATAAAAGAATCATTTCCGGAATGTATTCAACTTTTCGATTAATGATGGAAATTCCGACAATTTTTTTTCGATTAATTCGATATCAAACGATTTCAACCCTGTATTCAGTTCCGCGCAATAGTGTAAAACGGGGGCACACGATTTTTCAAAACCCATATCTTCCAAATCGTTTTTAAAAGCTTCAATTTCATAAATCACTAAATTGTCTTTAATCAATTTCCATTTTTTATAAAAGTGATTTTGCATTTGCTCCACAATAACAGGTAACCCGTCCATGCAGTCCAAGGAAAGGTTCTCTTGTTCGTCTCCGCTAATTTCACCTGGTTGTTGATCATTTTTGATGTAATGAAACGGGAGGAATTTTTTAAGGACCGATTCCACATCTTTTTTAAAAATGGGTTTTTGCAGATAGGCATCAAAAATCTGGTTGATTTTTTCATTCTGGTCTTTCATGGTTGAGGCCGTAAATGCGATCACCGGGACTTTTTTATGCCGTTTGTCCTCCCTTATCATTTCCGTCACATCGAATCCGCTTAATCCGGGCATTCTGATATCCATAAAAATAAGGTCCGGATGGTGGTCTTTTAGTTTAGCCATGGCTTCAGTTCCGTCTTTGGCATCAATGAATTGTACCTTCTGGTCGCCAATGAGTTTTTTTAAAACAAGAATGTTGTAATCGATATCGTCTACAATCATAATGGTGCAGGGTTCCAGTTTCATCTCCTCTCCCTGCTGATGGGGTTCATCGGTGGGATGTTCTGATTGGTCTACTTTTACATTGAAAAAGTTCAGGGTAAAAACCGAGCCTTTCCCCGGTTTACTTTTTAGGGTTACCGTTCCGTTTAGCTTTTTAAGCAATCCGGCTACAATGGCTAACCCGAGGCCAGTGCCTTCATAATCCCTGTTGCTTTGCCCGCTTTGCTGGGTGAATGATTTAAAAATCTCTTTTTGTTTCTCTTCCTGAATGCCTGTTCCGGTATCCTCTATGCGGATGATAAGGTTAATTTCGTTTTCTTTCTCATTCCCGGTGGCAAAACTGGAAACATGAACATATCCTTTGGATGTGAATTTTACTGCATTGCTGACAAGATTGAATACAACCTGGTAAAAACGGAGTTCATCCATAAAGATAAAAGAAGGGACAGAAGAAGCAGTGGTTATTTTAAAGGAAATTCCCTTTTCTTCAACTTTTTGCTCGAATACCATTTTGATATCGTTAATGACTTCATGGAAATACATGGGATGCATATCCACATTCAATTGCCCGGATTCAATTTTCGACAAATCGAGAATGTCATTCATCAGGTTAAGCAGGTTTCTTCCGCTTGTGAGAATCGTATTGATGTATTCGCGATGCTGCCGTTGGGCTGTATTTTCTGAAAGCCATTGGCTAAAACCCAAAATGGCATTTAACGGGGTCCGGATTTCATGAGAAACATTGGCGAGGAATTCGGATTTTGACCTGGAGGCTTCCTCTGCCTGGTTTTTGGCGATTTGAAGTTGTTTTTCGTTTTCCCGGAGGGCAGTAACATTTCTGACAATGATGAGGATTTTTTGGTCCAATAACTTGAACAGTCGCGCTTCATAATATTCGATCGACTGCGAAAGAAGGTATTTAAAGTCGATCTCGGTTTGTCCGTTTTTTGAGCATTGGTCAATGGCATCCATGAATGTTTGAGATAATTTTTCATCAAAAATGGTTTGGATGGTATCGGTATTGTCACTTTCTATTTTGGCGAAAAGTGCAGAATTGGTTGGCGCATTGAACGATTTTATGTTTCCCTTTTGGTCCACCTGAAGAATGGTGTCCGGAATGGAATTGAGGATAATCCGGTTTTCTTCTTCACTCTTTTCCAAATTACCCTGGATTTTTTGTCTCAGGAAAGCATTGGATATGATGTTGGAGATAGTCCGGACCAATTCAATTTCGGAGCTTGACCATTTTCTGGACCCTGAACACTCATCGAAACCAATGAACCCAAAATTGTACCTTGAGGTCTTAATGGGAAAAACGATGATCGACTGTATTCCCTGGGGCTCCAATATGGTATAAAGATCTTTGGGGAGTTCTTCGATGTTTTCGGAATAGATCATCCCTTCTTTTTCCAGAATTTTTCTCCACGAGGGAATGATGGAATAGGGAATGTCCTGAAGGTTGTCTATTTGAGGTGCGATTCCTTCGTTGCACCATTCATAGGTATTTCTGGTGGAAAGGCCGTCGGCGCTGTTTTCAAAAATATAAACCCGGCTCACATTGGTGTGGGCACCGATTATGCGAAGTGCTTCCTGTGTTTTTTGCGGAAATGCCTCCATCGAATTGTAGTTAATGGAAATCCTGGAAACAATTTTTTGTTGTTCCAGGTTGCGCCTGATTTCCCATTCGTTCCTTTCCAGGTTCCATTGAATTCTTTTTTGAGGAGTAATATCATGGGCCACAATAATAATTTCTTTAAACTGGCAGTTCTCCTGCGCCTTGATATTGGTTTTTTGAAGGGAAAAATATTGCTCTTTTTTGGCACACGACTCGCAATTATTTCCGGTGAAATGGACATTGACTCCTAACCAGAGTTCTTCTTTATGGGGCGGTTGAACGGGAAATTCAAAATAGCTGATGCAATTCCTTTGAAGAAACTGTTTCATGAAAAAAAACATCACTTTTTTGCGGTATTCGGATGGAATAAGGCGGGTGATTTTTTTTCCTCTCAGCGCTGTCTTTTTTAATCCCAATATTTTGTAAACAACACTGTTGGCAAATAAGATGTTCCCGGATAGATCAAGGCGGAAAATGATGTCATTGATGTTTTCCACCATAAATTTATAATTGGTTTCAACTTCTTTTCGTTTTGACTTTTGTGCCTTAAGGTCATTTTCCAGATGATAAATGACGGCTTTTAACTCATCAGGGGTTTGATTGTGCCGGGGGGCAATATCTCTTTTTTCCTGGCCTGGTTTTCCCTTTTCTCCTTTTTCCTCTTTTTTTATCCGCGAATCTGATTTTTTTTT
>CAYTDH010000582.1:0-3082 GCA_964436325.1 uncultured Tangfeifania sp. | reverse complement strand
ACGCAAGATATTGCGTCCAACAAGATATTGCGTCCAATTTGACTTATCAAATGAAGATATTAATGGGAGATATATTTTTTTTAGGATGGATTTGCCTGACGGCAAATTAGGAGTAAACCGCAAAGGCGCGGAGACGCAAAGGGTGAGATATGAATGTGCCTGGCGGCAAATTAACCTACCAGTCTGTAAAGCAGCGGTATAAAACCTTTTCCAGGTTTAATCTTTCATTTTTCATCATCAATCTTTCATTTAATCATACTGAATCAGCAGCCAGGGCTATCCGGATCACGAAAAGGAAGGAACAGGTCGCAGGCTGAATTCCCTAAGGGTGCGGAGCTCCCTTAGGGTTCACTCCGGGTGCAGGAACATCGCATCGGATGAGTAACAACCATAGCCGGGAATCGTCGGTGTCGCTTGAAGCGACGCCGACGGTAGTCTTGAAAAAAATCTTTCTCGGCCTGGAAAAAATTGTTCCCGGACCAAAAGATTTTATAATTCTTTTGAATTTGTGATTGCCTCGTTCAAAAATTCTACAAAGTGCTGAAAATCAGCACTATTTTTTTGCGGCTTCATTATTAATTATAAATTTGCCGGTCAGAAGATCAGCGACAGAATCGAATGAATTCCTTGAAATGAAAAACAGACCAATTCAAAATTTATTTTAAAAATTATCCAATGAAAAAAATCATTTTTTTTGCAGCCTTACTTATGCTGTTTCAGGCCGCATTTGCCGGGGGGTTATTGACGAATACCAACCAAAGTGCTCAATTTATCCGCATGATGTCGCGGAATGCTTCTTTGGGCATTGATGGGGTTTATTTCAATCCGGCCGGGCTAACGCAAATGGAAGATGGCTGGCATTTTGCTCTTCACAGCCAGTCCATTTTTCAGACCAAAACCGTGGATAGCAAATTTCCTTTGTTATCGCACGATGGTTTATATGAGGCAGAGGTAACGGTCCCCGTTTTTCCATCGGGTTTTGCGGTTTATAAAATGGAAAACTGGGCTTTTTCCCTTGGATTTGGTCCCAATGCCGGAGGGGGTTCAGCTGACTATTCAAAGGGACTTCCATCGCTTGAAATTCCCATCAGTAAGGTGGTTCCGGGATTGGCAGGGCTTTCACAGATTGACCCGGCCCTTGCGGTGAGCGGGTATGATGCCGACCTCTCCTTTGAAGGGAGTTCGGTATTCTGGGGAATCCAGTTGGGTGCTACCTACCAATTGAACGAGATGCTTTCGGTTTACGGTGGGGCCCGTTACCTTCCTGCTACCAATGTTTACCAGGGGACAATTGAAAATATTCAGTTAAAGGTCAATGATCAGTTTTTTCCGGCTCCTGCATGGTTGCTGACAGCTGCCGGCGGTGTCAGCGGGATGGCTTCCGATGCGGGAGATGCTGCAGCCACTGTTGACCCCATTATTCAGAATGGGGGTGGTGGTTTTACCCTCAATCAGCTTGAAATGGCCGGGGAAATCGACGCTGCTTCGCGTGCCCGGCTGGAAGCAGCTTTGACTAGCGTTGGGGTTACGCCCACGGGGGATTTAACCATCCAGGAAATTCAGCAAACTTTTTTATCTGTTGAATCTCAATTGCAGGGAACGGCCAATTTGTTATCTGCTACTGCCGGACAACTGGAGAACAAAGAATTGGATACAGAGCAAACAGGAACAGGGATAACTCCAATGGTGGGACTGAATATTTCACCTTCGGAAAACTGGAATATTGGAGTGAAGTATGAAATGAAAACCAACCTGCAGGTAACAAACAATACCACTGTGGACGATCTTGGGTTATTTCCCGATGAAGGTACCGACCGGGAGGACCTGCCTGCCATTTTGGGCGTTGGTCTTGGATACCAGTCCCGCATGGTGGAAGCCCAGCTTTCGTATAATATGTACTTTAACAAAAATGTGGGCTGGGGGCCTAATTTACGGGATGTCGCTGCGGCTCATCCCACGATTCGGGAGCGCGAAATTGAGAAAAACGGTATTGAACTGGGGCTCGGAGCTCAATTCAATGTTTCCGATAATTTTGCCTTCAGTTTGGGAGGTTTGTACGGAGATATGGGCGTTGCCGAAAGTTACCAGAGCGATTTGAGTTACAGCAATCCCTCCATATCGGCAGGGGCCGGCATTGAATGGATGGTGGCCGATGGTCTGGTACTGGATGCAGGAGTTTCCAATACCTTCTATAAGGACCAGACCGTTTCGTTTACCGACCCGGACGTTGGTGAATACAGCGAAACTCTTGGAAAGTCTACCATGACTTTTGCCATTGGGCTTTCATACAGTTTGTTTTAAACCAAACGAAGATAAAAGGAAGAAAAGACCGGTTTCTTTGTGGAGGCCGGTTTTTTTATTTCAGTAAAATGACACGGTCGAAATCTTCTGCTTCCTCTAACCGCGCAGTAAGCCGGACTTTCGTTTTTCCTTCCAGAAAAACCGGGCTGAGATCAAAACGGATTTCTTTGGTAATAAGTGCTTCGCATAAATCCCCATTGGCATCATGCCTGATTTCAATTTTTATTCATTGTATTCAGGGTGTTTTACTTCACCGATGAAAAGAATGGCATTGGTGTCGTTTTCCGTAATGGCAAAAACAAAGGGTCTGTCCACGAAAAAGGGGACAGGAGGATCGTTTTCTATACTTGTAGTGGTAAAGACAATGCCCGTGACTGCAGCGGCCTCGGTTCCGGTTTCATTGACATCGATGAATGATTTATGTTTTATGGCACTGATATACAGATCTTCATCTGTGATTCCTGAAAAATCGGCTAAGTCAGCAAAAAATGCCTTTTCCATTCCCATTTTTTTCAATACAGTATTGAGCCCGGTTTCAAAGGAAAATTTAAACCGCGGCATGGTTACCTCTACCCGTTTTGAGGAGTCAAAACTTTCCATCCAGTTTTTCCAGTTTGATGGCGAAAATGCATCAATAATATCCTCAGAATGGTGTGCATTGACCGGGAGAAACACCACCATGTTGTATTGTCCCTTTCCGTATGGCATTTTTATGGCTTTAAATAAATCGTTGGCGGTGTAATCCAGTTCCTCCCGCTTGTTCATCATGGGCACTTTCAGG
>CAYTDH010000581.1:0-3089 GCA_964436325.1 uncultured Tangfeifania sp. | reverse complement strand
ATTTCAGGGGCGTTGGTTGATCCTCCGTCCCGCATAAACTGCATTACTATTACTTTGTCTTTGATATTGACATGGATTCACTCAAGGAAGACCCTAAAAAGCCTTCTACTGTTGATCTTTCCTGTATCAGAAAAGCTAAACATGTTTTGGGCCTTGCTCTTACATACCACATCAATTATGGTCTGAGTACCCGTCAAACTGCGTCTATACTTTGGGATATACATAGAATTTCTATCTCCCATCAGACTGTCGCTAACTACGCTGCTTCTGCTGCCAAAGTGGTTAAACCCTATGTTGATAACTACCCTTACGAGCTTTCTGGTAAAGAAGCTGTGTGCGGCGATGAGACATATATCAAAGTACTTGGTAAAAAGCATTACGTCTTTTTTATCATGGATGCCGTTAAAAAGATAATTACTTCTTTTTCAATCTTTTCAAAAAGAGACGCTGTTTCAGCTATTAAAGCTATTTACTCCACTTTATCCAAATTTAAAAAACTCCCTGAAGATCTTTTGCTTATCTTTGATGGAAATCCCATATACGTCCTGGCTAAGCACTTCTTTTCTCAGCAAGGTATTCACTTTGATGTCAAACAGGTTATTGGACTTACAAACAAAGATGAAGTATCAAAAGAATTCCGCTGGCTCAAACAAGTCATTGAGCGGCTCAACAGAACTTTTAAGGGCGTTTACAAAGGTAAAAATGGTTTTAACTCCTTTGATCGGGCAAATGAGTTTATGGCGCTTTTCGCTGCCTTCTACAATTTCCTGCGCAGACATTCGTCTCTTGATTACAATGTACCAGTTGAAATCCCGGAACTAAAGGAAATGCCTACTATGCCTTCTAAATGGCTTAAACTACTCAGACTCTCATATGACTACCTTGAGAATCAAAGCCCTTAACACAAAGGTCTGTATAACCCTTAAATCTACCAATTTCACCTGCTTTGCTATGCCCTTTTTTTGAGTAAGGCCAGTCACAGTGTGACTTAATAGGTAATTTCACCCAATATTCCATATATCTGTTTTCAGTTTTCAAGGTCCAGTATTACATATTTTTTGCTTCGCTACTTTTGCTTACATTCTTCATCAGTTTTCATTACTTATTTGACACTACCGTCTTATAAAAGACTCTCGGAAACTCAGAGAGCTTCATTTAATTATATTTAAGAATTCAGCATTTCTGCTTCACCCCTAAAATCCTGATTATTCATAAAATTTTTTTGCGTTTTTAACATAAATATTACCATGTTTGCCTACCTAAACCTTGACAAATGAAAATCGGGCCCAAAATTAATAATGAGGATGGTACCATTTACCATTTTTACTAATTTTGGAGGTCGATTTATATGCTACGTGATTGGACATCGCATCAAGATTATCAGAAACAACTGTGTCTTGAACTACTGATGCTTTCTTGCTTTGACAGGGCAAGAATGTTCAGAATGGAAAAGACCATACTGAAGTTTTACCTTCTGGACCTGGACAAGTCCTACCCAATTCTGTCCATGGTATATCCTAATATCGGTCGACCAGCGGAAAACCAAGTGGAAATCCTACGTTCACTTGCCTTAATGCTGGATCAGGATAAGCATTCCATTACTGACTGGGCTGAAGAAGTAGCTTCTGACAGACTTCTTTGCACCATTGCAGGCTTTAAGTTCGGTGAGGCTCCCGGTGTTGGTACTTACTACGATTTCATTGACCGCTTGTGGCCTGAATCCTGGGAAGTACACATTAACAGGAAGAATTCTCTTCACCCCTTTAAGGAAAAACCTCGTAAAAAGCTTAAAGCCGGACAAAAGATGCCTCCCAAGCATCAAGGTGCTGTCAAAGAGCTCGCCGAGCTTGCCAAAGATGATAAACTCCGGGAATCCCGTTATGAAATCATTCTGCAAAAAATCCTTGCTTGCGTTGTGGTAGATACTTCTGCCAAGCTTGGGCTCCTTGGCAACACTGAAAAACTCTCAATCTCAGGTGACGGTACGGCTTATCTTTCAGGTGCCAGCCACTATGGCACCAAGGTCTGTGACTGCAAAAGCAAGGGAATCTACAAGTGCAAATGTCCCAGAAAGTACTCTGACCCCGATGCCACCTGGGGCTGGGACAGCTACCGCGAAAGATATTTCTTCGGTAGTACTCTCTACCCTGTCACAGCTTCTGACAGCCCCAATGATCTTCCCATTTATTTGCGGATAGCCCAGGCCCAGCGTCATGACAGCATCACAACAGTTTTTGCCCTTAACGAAGTCAGAAAAATGTTCCCGCAGTTTACCATTACTGACTTCATAGCCGATGGCGCCATGGATAATTACCCTACTTATGAGCTTTGCAAACACTGGAATATCAAGCCCTTTATCCCGCTTAACACAAGAACAAAGCTTAATATGGACAAGCTTCCAGCTGGTATCATTGCCTTTGATGATCAGAACAGGCCAATATGCCCTGGCACAATCCCCTACTACAACTGGGGATACTGCCGTAATAAGCATGCTGTCAAATGGCGCTGCTACTTTGATTGCAAAGGACTGGACAAGCCCTGTAAATGCTCTGATAGCTCTTACGGCAGAACTGTCTACACAAAAGTTGATTGGGATCTAAGGATCTTTACTCCCGTACCTAGACATTCAGAGGCTTTCAAACAAAAGCTGAGAGATAGATCATCCTCAGAACGCTGCAACAAGAGGATCTTTGAGGATTACAATATTGAAACCGGTAAGGTGCGCAGTAACAAGCACCGTTTTATGAGAGCAACCCTGGCTGCTATCAATGTGCATTTGGATGCTTGGATAAATCACACCACAATTACATTAGACTCCTTGCTTGAAGCAGCTGCCTAATAGTAATTAGTATTAATTGGTAATATCAATCAAAACTCACTATGGGCCTGCCTTGCCATGCTCTTTTTCCTCCAATCACTCGCATATTAACTTGTCGAGGTTCGTTTCTTGCTTCTTTAAATTCTCATAACTGCCTTGTTGTGTTATGCAAACTTATTTTTTACATCTACTTCATTCTACTCGGATACTTTCCGAGAGACTTCTGTCGGTGATTTTGTAACAACTTAAAAATTGCATTTCAAAATTCATT
>CAYTDH010000580.1:0-3102 GCA_964436325.1 uncultured Tangfeifania sp. | reverse complement strand
GGGTAAGCATCAAGGGGCTGGCGCTGAACCAGAACCAGCAGATTGGCGCTACGTTTATCAACCAGACCAAAGATTTGTTTATATCGTTCCTTTCGGCCAAAGCTGTGGTTACAGGTGATATGACTTTGGGTATGATGATGGCCGTGCAATACATCATTGGGCAATTGAACGCCCCCATTCAGCAGTTTATAGGGTTTACCCAGCAGGCGCAGGATGCCAAAATCAGCCTCGAACGATTGGGCGAAATCCACGACCGGGAAGACGAAGAAAAACCCGAAGACGGTAAAATCCGGGATATTCCGCCCAATGCCGGCATCGAACTGAAAAATGTGATGTTTCAGTACGAAGGGCCACATTCCGAAAAAGTACTGAAAAAAATAAACCTCGAAATTCCGGCAAACAAAGTTACCGCCATAGTTGGAACCAGCGGGAGCGGCAAAACTACCTTAATAAAATTGCTATTGGGATTTTATGAGCCGGTAAAAGGCAGAATCACATTAAACGGGACCGACCTGAAAAGGTACAGCGAAACGAACTGGCGCAAACGGTGCGGGGTAGTGATGCAGGAGGGGTATATTTTTTCCGATTCCATTGCCGGCAACATCGGGGTGATGGATGATTTACCTGATGCGGAAAAAGTGGAGCAATCGGTAAATACAGCCAATATCGGCGATTTTATCGATACACTGCCATTACGTTACAATACCCAAATCGGCATCCAGGGGCACGGACTCAGCACCGGGCAGAAACAACGGATACTGATAGCCCGGGCAGTGTATAAAAATCCCGATTACATTTTTTTCAACGAAGCCACCAATGCACTCGATGCTAAAAATGAACGGGTGATTATGGAAAACCTCGACCGTTTTTTCCAGGGGCGTACCGTAGTGGTGGTAGCCCACCGGCTAAGCACCGTAAAAAAAGCCGACCAGATAGTAGTGCTCGAAAAAGGCCAGATAGTTGAAAAAGGTACGCACAAAGAGCTGGTGGCTAAAAGAGGCGCCTATTTTAATTTGGTGAAAGACCAGTTGGAGTTGGGAAATTGAGGGGAGCCCCCTCTAGCTCCCCCAAAGGGGGAGAAAAGAAGAAATGCAATGATTGTAAATAGAAATAAAAAATGAAATAAAACTGTATAAATATAAACTTTTGGAAGAAGGGCAGGAAGTCTGTTGCATTCATCACTATTGCTTCCTGCCCGGGCTCCTTCATTAATCCCGATTACTACCGGGAGAGAGGAGGTGATAAGGCAAAGATAAAATAAATCCGCAAAGGCTGCCAACCTTGATGAAGCGGTGTTAACCATAAAATATGCAGAGATGCAGAACAAGTTGTAAATAATTAGTAAATAACTTAAAATTTAGAATGTTATGAAAAAAATAGGAAAAATAACAATCAATCCTGAAAAGGTGATAAAAAATGAGGAACTGGTGAATTTGAAAGGGGGGTATGGCGATGGGCCTTATCAGGTAGTATGTGCATCAGGTGACTATTGGGGATGTGGTTATGATTATAGTAATTGCATTGATGAAGGTAGGGAATGTTGCGATGGTCCATTCCAAATCCTTTCAATATAATTGAAATTCCCCTGGTATGTTGAATGGCAACAAAATATTGAAATTGTTTTTTATTGTACACTCAGCTCCAGGGGAATTTAAATAAAATATACTTATGAAAAATGTTATCGTACAAAAATGTTTTCTATGTATTCTTATATTATCAATTTCTATTTTATTCTTTGGATGTGATTGTGATATAACTGAAGATAAAGAAATACCAATCATAGCAATTTCTGATTTGGAAAAGCAGACTTTATCACTAAATGACATTGTCGATGAAATAAAATATGTTGTTCTTGATAACTCAGTCATAATAGCCAAAATAGCAAACGTAAATGCAACTGATTTTTTATTTTTAATCGAGAATAAAAATGAAGTTCTGGCTTTCAATAATAAGGGCGAGTTTATTAATCGAATTGGTAATCGAGGACAAGGACCACATGAATATATAAATGTAGTAGATTTTCCAATTGACACGAAAAATCAAAAAATTTATGTAGCAAGTTCACATAAAGTATACAATTATAATTATCAAGGTAAGTTTAATTACTCCTTTTCACTTCCCGAGAATTCTGTTATAAGCAAGGTTAAGTATAAAAACAACAATTTGTATTTTGCTTCTGGTTTTGGAAGCTATGAGCAGGATTTTGAGTGGATGATAACCGATACAATTGGAAATATATTGTATAGAAAGGAGAATTTGAATAAAGAATTTATTTCAACAATCGATTTCTATAAAAACCAACTGTTTGAAATCGACAGTGAATTTTATTATTGGGACGAATTGAAGGATACAATTTTTCAAATTAATGCTGCCCGCGGAGAGCCGGCATTTATTTTTGCCAATGACAAATATCGCATGGAACCAGAGGATGTTATGTCCTTGGAAAATTTGAGAGAAAAGCCAATATGGTATTTATTATCTGTTCTTGGAAATAAAAGTTTTTTACTTTTAAGATATGGCAATGCAAAAGAGCAAGAAAATATTATAGCGGTATTCGATAGAGAAACAGGTCGTTTGTACGAACTTAAAAGGATTTCAATATTAAATAAGCAAATTTCAAGGGAGAGAGAGTTTATTGTTAATAGTTGGGATGGTGGCCTGCCTTTTTTTCCAAGAAACAAAGTGAAAACAAAATCTGGTGAATGGTTTATTCAGTGGATAAATGCAATCGACTTAAAAGCCCATGTTGAATCAAACGAATTTATAAATTCCACTCCAAAATACCCTGAGAAGAAAAAAGAACTGGAGCAACTAGCCAACAGATTAGATGACAATGATAATCCGGTGCTGATGCTGGTGAAACTGAAAGAATGAAAATAGTTCGTGGTTTGTAATTTTTGGTTAAACCGAGAACAACGAACAACAAACAAATTAACGTTGCAAAAAAAACAAAACATAGAAATCCATAATGAAGAAGTCCGGGAAATTATGCAGGAGATTCCCGGCCGACTGCTTCGGTGGGGGTTGACCATTATTTTCCTGATTTTTGCTTCCATTATTGTGGGTAGTTACTTTTTTGCATTTAAAGAGATTGTTTCGGCG
>CAYTDH010000579.1:0-3102 GCA_964436325.1 uncultured Tangfeifania sp. | reverse complement strand
GGTCCCGCCGAATTTTCCTCTCCATAAGGAGAATCATCACGGCCATAGGTATAGGGTGGTTTTTCATCCCATTGGCTTTGGGGAATGATATACCCGATTTCATCGTTGGCAAGCCCTAAAACAAACTTAAAGGTTCCCGGCATCAGGGTCCTCAGGGCAGGCACCTCAACGGGGTCCACATCAAAATCGCCTCCTTCCGGAGCTTCAACACCTCCATTTACGATTTCAGGATAGATTTCCCCAGGCACCGTCAGAAATGAAACCGGACCAATTTGAAAAGTGGCCAGCTCAGAGCGCATCTTCATCCATTGAGGCATGCCGCGATCAATCACCCCCAGAGCCGTGCCCAATTTATACAAGTTATTGCTGATGGGCAGAAAGATGGTCCGGACAATAAGGGAAATTCCGGCAGAATCGATTACGGCTTCAGGTTGATTCATCGCCTCCAGAGCCAGCAAAGCCAAAGCATTTCCCTGGGCGGTTACTTTTTCAAAACCAGGTTCTTGTAGCATTTTACCCGTAAAAGGATCCTCAACAGCCAGGCTGGGATGCGTGGTCATTAATCCCCCAAGAGCGCCACTTACAAAAAGGGAAACACCTCCTGTCCCTTCTTTTACCAGACTATCGCGGTGAAACACCCCCTTTTCAATACCCTCGCGAAGGAAATGCGGAAAATCGGAGGAGATCAAAAGATTCCGGCTCCAGAGGGTTTCCGGATGATTCCCCCAGGAAACCAATGTACCCAAAACATTTCCATTTTCGCGATCCACTGCTTTTATCATTCTCAGGCCCGAATCGAACACCTCGGGTTTCCGTGTATCTTTTACCTGGTCCCGGGCACCGGTAAGATCGCGCGATATCTCCAGCCGGACAGGCCGGATATTCTCCGCAGCGGTGACCACTGATTCCGCAATCCGTTCTTTTACATCGTCAAGGTATTCCTTATTCACACCACTCTTCAGCGGGGAGGGTCCCCATAAGCCCAGCATATCAGGGCCCTCATGGGTATGGGTGGAGGAGATGATCACATAATCCACCCCGGCGGTTTCGGGAATCATTTTCCGCACATCGACCACATCATCATGCATGAAACCAATGGCATCGAGAGCCACAATGGCAATACGGGTCTTTCCGTCCCCAAGCACCACGGTCCGGGCCCAAATATCATCATGAATTCCATTGGCCGGCTTTTTATTGCTGAAGCCGGCAATCCAAACCGGATCAAAAACACCGTTCCCGTTTCCATCGGAAAATGGTTCGCCGTCCTCCGGTTGGTATTTGAAATCTCCGTTTTTATCGTTCCAGCGATCAGGAACTTCAGGAGTTACAGTCAACGCAGCAAATCCGGCCATCAATGGAGACGGACTCCTGTTGATAATGCTTACATCAGCATTATAACCGGGATGCCGGTCTTTCATATTCCGGAAAATCCAAAAAGAAAGTCCTGCAATAACCAGGAGAAACAATACGAGCATAATGCTTAAGATTTTCCTTCCTGTTTGCTTCATCACTAAATGGTTTAATTTTCGTTCAGATCATGAATTATTGTTTTTCGTACCCGTCCTTTTTGAAATATTTCCTGATAAGAAAGGATAACCCAATTGCAGATATCAAAAAGAACAGGTCAACAACAAATTTACGACAAATAATCTGACAAATTGTAAGACCTTGAATGGAAAGTTTCTCTGGATCTACGGTTAACCGAAGGAAAGAAATCAAAATAGAGGACCAAATTAAAAGCAAAAAAAGGTTTGGGATCATTTTGGGTTTCCGGGTAAACCAGGCAACCAGGATGACAACAGCTGAAGTCATTAAAAAAATCCAGAAAAAATGCCAGGTCAATGGGGTCCAGGTATTGATCCCCGGAAAGAAATCGCGTACCAGGTCAATGCCTGCATGACAAAACGTTAATGATATTCCGATTTGCCAGGCCATCCGTGGAAATTGGATCATGAACAACACAAAAAGCAAACCATAGAAAGCATAATTCACCATGATGCGGGCAAGGGTTCGCAGAATAACCAGAACCATCCCGTCACTTTCACTTGCCGCCTCAACAAATGGTTCCAGCGAATTTGGAATCAGCCAGTGCACTAAAAGGGCAAGGATCAAAAAAAGTCCTGCTTCAATGTAAAAAGAGGGAAAGGGTTTAAACGCAGTATTTGTCTGTTTTAAAATATTCTTCCGGATTTGCTCCCGGTTTATCCATGCAGCATACCCAAGCGCACCTCCCAGGAGAAAACCAAAAGTAAACTCCATGGCTTTCCACCAGCTTCGAAAAACAACATCGGGAAAGTTGCTTCCAAGGACCATCCAGAAACCTCCCAGTCCGAATCCCAGACCACCTCCAACCAGCCCCCAAATGGCAAAACGGTATACGAGTTTAAAATCGGTTCTGTCTGCTTTAAGCCTCAAAAAGATCAAAAGAGCGATTGCCCCCAGTAATAATGCAGCCCATGACTCACTGCGGGGATTCGCCGGATCGGAAAAATAGAGCAACATGGGTTCATTGATGCCTTTGAATCCGATAATCATCCCGGCCATCATGACCAGGAATGCAATAATGATTCCTTTTTTTGGCAATTTGTGATAAATAAACCCAATGGATAAAACAATACCGCCAAGCAAGCCCCAGATGCCTCCTTTCAGGGAGGTCCCCAGAGTTCCCCACCACACAGTTTCTGTTTCACGCAGAAAACCCAGTGTCTGCCCATAGGTCATTTCACCTCCCAGGCCAATTCCAATAACTCCAAATACGACCAGAACTGAAGCCGGTCCAGAGGGTATTCGATACAGAAGGCTAAGAGTAAGTGCAACCATAGCACCGGGGATCATGGCGCCAAAAGGACCACCACCTATGTGTCCCCGCAAACCCCACCCGAGCATCATCGCCAGAGCAGGGAAAAAAATAACCATCCACCGGGGATACCTGCCTTTTGCTTTCATCTATTCAAAGAAAAATCAAAAGGAGAAAAAAAACTTCGGGTATTTTAATCAATTTACATCATCTTTTAACCCCCGATTTAAATTTTTAAATATAATTTCGCCAAATAGGTTAAGATTCTTAACAACTATGAACGAAAACTTCAATACCATGAAACG
>CAYTDH010000578.1:0-3109 GCA_964436325.1 uncultured Tangfeifania sp. | reverse complement strand
GATGATAGGAATATTTCATCTGTCATTCCCTCATTATGCCTAAAAATTTTTGGGTGCAATCTCGAAATGACTTCAGATGGCGAACCCCATATTGCTTTCATTGAAAGTTATTTATGAAACGTTTTCACTGGCAGCAACACCAAGGCTCAAAACCTTGCTCCCTCCTCCAACCCCCAAAAACTTCAACAATTCCTCAATTTCTCAATTCAACAATTTATCAATTTATCAATTTGTCAATTTGTCAATTTGTCAATTTATCAATTTATCAATTTATCAATTTATCAATTGCATCTCCAAAAAAAGACCTGTTTGTATTATAATATTTCATTGATTTTAGCGTATTCATATTACACAAAAAAGAATTATCATGAGCAAAAAAAGATTAATTATTGTTTTACTGGTATTGGCCCTGGGGTTTTCTGCCTGTCAGGAAGACGATGTGTCCATTCCGGAACCATCTGCACTGGGGATTAAGATACTGGCCCTGAATACGAGTTATGCCCTGCCTGTCGCCAAAAGCAACACGAAATCGGCCCTTGCAGAAGGTCCTTCCATGGAGTGGGATACGGTTCAGATGGTGGTTTCAGAAATTGAAATGGAAGCGGAGATGAAAAGTTTGGCAACACAGCGCGATTCCATTGAAATTGAGTACAAATGGAATGGTCCGCAACAGACCAACCTGCTCGATTCAACCATGAGTTTCGGAAATTTTGTATTGCAGCCCGGGTTTTATGACGAAATTGAACTTGAAATCGAGGGTAAAAAAGAAGATGCGCAATCCTTGCCGGTTTTTTACATGAGTGGAAATTATACCAATGAACAGGAAGTGGTGGTCCCGGTTGTTGTGGAAGTACACGGCGACATTGAGTTTAAAACGGAAAAAGAAAGCGTTGAAGTTTGGGAGGGAAACATGGAAATCACCAGTTATATTCAATTGTACCTCGATGAGTTGTTTTCGAATATAACTCCTGAAAAACTGAACAATGCCACTCTGACCGACGGCGTAATTATGATTTCTGCCGAAAAAAACTCAGATATGTATCAACAGGTGCTCGGAAAACTACTGGAAGATCACGACAGCGATTACTGGCACAACGATGAGCATTATGATGATGATGACGATGATGATGATTCGAATTAAGACTGTGAGATGATGAGTATTGAGATTGTGAGATAAGAGACGGATAGAAGGATATACCGGACAAAATACTTTGAACGCTCTTACATTTAATAAGCTGCCATAATGAACAAACTCAACCGAAGAAGACTTGTCAGCGGCCACAGTTCCTAATAGCGGCCATGCAATTGGACCCCCCGTCGGTGTCGCTTGGAGCGACGCCGACGGTTCATGCGATTAACACCATCGACAATAACGGCTAGATCAAAGAAATGCGTTACAAAATGATTCACAGGAAGGAATGATTTTATTTTTTAAAAAGAAGAAAATGAAGTTAGGAGAAAAATTCAGTTCATCTTTTTCTTCAAAAGAACAATCCGGTGCCCGGGTCCTCCGGGAAAATTCAGTTTCAGGGAAGTTCCACTAACAAAAGCTTCCATGAGGTCAGTATCCACTCCTGTTGAGGGATCAATCCACCGGACCGACCAGGTTCCGGGCGATACGTTAAGGTGAAGAGAACCACCCCTTGAAACACCAACCAATTGAACCGCGCAAACCGCATCTGCGGCAAGTACATTTGCGCCGGCACTTTCCGGAAGTTTTAACACAATGCCGGGATTTGGATGCATATTCCAGAACGGAACACCGGCAATAAACCGGCCCAGCCTTCCAATGGCCTCATGCTGAAAACCGATAACCGATGGAGGATTGTCTCCTGCCGGACGGTGAAACCGGGCTGAAGCGGCACCACCCAAAAACCGGCTCCACAAAACCAGATCCCCTCCCTGGGCATCGCGCGAATAATCTTTGGAAACAATCAGCGGACGAAGGGTACCTGCTTCGGCCATTGCCTGCCGGTAGCTGAAAATCCGTTGTCCTCCTCCAATTGCCTGCTGGTGAGGCTTACCAAATTCATGCCTTGAAACTCCCTGGGCAACATCCACAAAATCGTATAACGGGTCTGTACACAACGTCAGGGGACTGAATTCGGGGTCGCACTCACCTCCCCCATCCTGTCGGTTGGTGGAAGGCATTTCACCAATCATAAAACCGGCCGGAAGCCTTTCACGGACATATTGCGCCCAAAACCGGCTCCACCCCAAATGAGCACGACTTTCATTGGAAATATTCAGCATAATATGGGGATAAGTGCCTGCAATGGACAGCAGGTGGTCCACATATTTTTTCTGGAGTTCGAGCACCCTGCCATTATTTTTCCGCGACGGAATAGTCTGGTAGAAAGGAGCATTGCATACGCTGGTTTTGGAAGGTAAAATCGATTCATCGTAATTCACGTTGTTTTCGGGATTAAACGGGTGGGCATTCCAGGCATATCCATCGCCAGGGTCATAAGCACCACCGGGCCCGCGGGTTACCGACCAGTCGTCCCACACCTCCAGAGAGACCACAATCCTGCGTTCCAGTGTAGCCTCCAGCCAGGCACGCAACCGTTCTTCCCAGTCCGGCTCAAACTGCTCCAGGTCATAGCGGCCATCATCAAGCCTTACCCACGGTTGCAGCACTCTTTTGACTTCACCGTCGTGCTGGTGATTCATCGGGTCGTATGGCAAACAACGAACAAAACCGCAAACATGCGGACTGCCAATATCGTCAATAACACTTGCCAGCCGGTCGAGCTGTTCAATAAAATCGACTTCCTCCGGCCGGCTTATGGGTGTCCAGCTATGGTACCCGGTAGCTCCGAGAGGAAAAACCGGCGTATCCCCCCATGCAAGGCAGTGTGCATTTTCAGGCCACGGACGAACACGATGGTCCCCCTGCTTTTCCGTTTGACAACCAAAAAAAATTAACGACAAACAAGCAATTACAGTCCAGTTTTTAACCATTTCGTTCAGTTTAAGTTATTTACCCGGGAGAGGCAAAATATATTTTATGAATGATGAATTAAGTGTTTCTTTCTCATGTTGCTGAAAATTAAAACACGGCAATAAATCTCCGCCGGTTCATCAGTTAAAATTACAAAGAAAAGAT
>CAYTDH010000577.1:0-3113 GCA_964436325.1 uncultured Tangfeifania sp. | reverse complement strand
CACACGCGGCAGCCGCCAGGCCTGTTTTCAATGTTCAAATCGTCGAGTTTCATGTGGCAAAGGGTGGGAATATGAATTCCAATTCCTTCTGCCGCTTCTAAAATGGTAGTCCCTTCTTTGACGACCAGTGGTTTATTATCGATGGTTAATTGTACTGTATCCATTGTTTCTCTTTTCTTTTTTAGGAAAGTTTAATTGCATTGAACTTGCATTTCTCATAACACACACCACATTTGATGCAAAGCGATTGATCAATATAATGAGGCTGGCGTCGTTCTCCGGTAATGGCTCCCACAGGACAATTCCGGAAACATAAAGTACAGCCGGTGCATAAATCTTCAATGATTTCATATTTAAGCAGCGCTTTGCACTGTCCGGCCGGACAACTACTCTCTCTGACGTGAGCAAGGTATTCATCCTCAAAATTAAGGATCGTCGACAGCACAGGATTGGGAGAAGACTGTCCGAGACCGCACAATGACGTATCCTTTATCACATGGCTCAGCACCTTCAGCCGTTCAATATCCTCTTCCTTGCCTTTTCCATTGGTGATGGTATCGAGAATTTCATGCAACCGTTTATTGCCGATGCGGCAGGGCGAACATTTGCCGCACGATTCTTCGAGGGTGAATTCAAGGTAAAATTTGGCGATGGATACCATGCAATCGTCCTCATCCATAACAATCATACCGCCTGACCCCATCATAGAGCCGGCCGCCAGCAGATTATCGTAATCGATGGGAGTATCCAGAAAGTCTTTGGTCAGACAACCACCTGAGGGTCCTCCTGTTTGGACCGATTTAAACTCCTTACCATCCTTAATTCCCCCGCCAATGTCGTAAATTACCTCCCGAAGAGTTGTCCCCATGGGCACTTCAATCAATCCCACATTATTGATCTTTCCTGCCAGGGCAAAAACTTTGGTACCCGGAGATTTTTTGGTTCCGATTTTGGAGAACCATTCAGCTCCTTTATTGATGATTACGGGTATGCTGGCAAATGTCTCCACATTATTCACGTTGGTGGGTTTGCCCAGATAGCCTGAAACAGAGGGAAAAGGAGGCTTAAACGTGGGTTCGCCCCTGAGTCCTTCCATCGAATGGATAAGGGCCGTCTCTTCGCCACAAACAAAAGCACCAGCTCCCAGGCGGATGTCGATATCAAAATCAAACCCGGTTCCGAGAATATCTTTTCCAAGCAAACCATACTCACGGGCCTGCTTCAGGGCTGTTTCCAAACGCTCAATGGCCAGGGGATATTCGGCCCTGATGTAAACCAATCCTTTGCTGGCATCGATACAGTATCCGCAAATGGCCATGGCTTCAATCACCGAATGGGGGTCCCCCTCAAGAATCGAGCGGTCCATAAATGCCCCGGGATCGCCTTCGTCGGCATTGCATACCACATATTTCTGGTCAGCTTCCGATTTCCGGGTAATCTCCCATTTCAGGCCGGTGGGAAACCCACCGCCACCACGGCCCCGCAGACCGGAACCTTTCACCTCTTCGATGGTTTCTTCGGGGGTGAGCTCACTCAGGCATTTTCCCAATGCCATATATCCATCGCGCGAAATGTACTCATCAATACTTTCGGGGTTAATAAAACCACAATTCCGCAGGGCAATGCGCATCTGCTTTTTATAAAAATCCATGCCTTTGGAATCACTGATTTTCTCGTCTGTAACCGGGTCTTTATAAAGCAAACGCTGCACAGGCCTTCCTTTTATCAGATGTTCATTCACAATTTCCTCCACATCGGAAGGCTGAACTGTCACATAAAAAGTGTTATCGGGTAACACCTTAACAATAGGGCCTTTCTCACAAAAGCCAAAACAGCCGGTAAAAACAACCTGGGTGTCTTCGGCAAGACCCGCTTCCTGAATCTGCTTGCTGAATGATTCTTTGATTTCATCGGCTTCCGCAGCTTTACACCCCGTTCCTCCGCAAACGAGAACATGCATTTTATAATCGGTCATAATTCAAAGTCATTTGATTGGTTATTTATCGTCGATGGTTTTGAACGTGATGGGAATAACGCCGTCGATCAATTCCCCCCGTTTTATATAGACATCAATAATCTCCTCGGCTTTGGCTTTATTCACGTAACCAAAAACCACAGGGTCTTTCCCGGGCAATGTCACCTCAACAGTGGGCTCGGCATAGCAATACCCCATGCATCCGGTCTGGGTAACCACCGCATCAATGGCTTGTTGCTCCAGTTCTTCAACAAAATATTTCATGGTTTCTTTTGCTCCTGAAGCAATGCCGCAGGTGGCCATTCCTACCTTAACCTGAACCAGTTGCTCGGGGTGGTCGCTGTTTTCCCGTAATTTAATTTTTGACTGAACATCTTCCTTGATCTTCCGCAAGTCATCCAGTGTTTTTATTTTACTCATAGTTGAAAAGTTATTTATTTATTTTGCTGCATCTATTTCTCTCAGGTTATTTTTTATCATCTCTACCAAAGCGTTTCTGATTTCCCTGGTCTGGAGGGAGACCCCATTAAGCATTTCCCGAATTTCGCCTGAATCCATTGTAAACTGCCCCTTCAGGGTTTCATGCCTGTAAACGATCCGGCTCTCCGGATGGCTCAACCAGGTATAGTACAACGAATCCCAAATATCTCCCACAGGTGGGCGATCAATATTGGAATGCTGAAAAACCGCTTTGATGCCTGTTCCTTCTCCCTGACGGGATTTGATTGAGAATGCACCATTTGCATTTTCGGCATTCTGTTTTAAGAGCGCCAGTCCAAGCCCTACTTTCCGGGTTTTCCGGGATGTAAAGAACGGATTGGCAGCCTGGAGGACCATTTCTTCATCCATGCCGCACCCATCATCCTGGATCATCAGGGTAAAAAGGTCCTCCTTTTTATCTTCCCCAATCGTAATTTCTATTTTTCGAGCCCCCGCCCTAACAGAATTTTGGATAATATCCAGCACATGTTCCGAGATCGTTTTCATACCATTTCTACAAACCTGTTATCTTCCTGGCGAAGGGCTTTCCGAATCTCAGCGAAAGAAATCTCCTCCATATGAAAAACGGAGTAAATTTCGCCAATTTGTTTTAAAAAATGGGCATCGGAATTGCGAATAAGGGTGGTTTTCTTTTGTA
>CAYTDH010000576.1:0-3117 GCA_964436325.1 uncultured Tangfeifania sp. | reverse complement strand
CAGTGAGATGTTATACAACGATTTCTTACGGTCAGCCCCCGCAATAGCCGGGGAAGCAACCATCGTCCCTGCGGCTGCCACCAAAGTTGTACCTAAAAAATTCCTGCGTGAAATTTTTTCCATTTCTGTAATTTTAAGTTATAAATAAAAAATATTGTTTAAACTGAATTTTTTTGTCTGAGAAATGGAGAAGCCTCAGACATATTTAAACCGTTTAATATTCTTTTTGGGTGTCTTCTCAAATTCTTCGTTTACCATTTCAAAAGCAACTACTTGTTCATAACGGGGAATCTCGGAATTCAGCTTTTTGCGGTTGGCTTCCATAATCTCAGGCAAATATTCCGTTTGAACATGATCGGTCTTTATGGCTTCATGGTCGGGATAAACCTTGGCAACCAGCTTACCTTTGCGTTCGGTAACCACACATTCTGCCACATACGGAAGGTTGGTGATCTTCGCCTCAATTTCTTCGGGATAAATATTTTGTCCGGAAGGGCCTAAAATCATATTTTTCGACCTTCCCTTGATATAAATAAAATTTTGCTCATCAATGAGTCCCAGGTCACCGGTTTTCAGCCAGCCATCTTTCGAAAAAACAGCTTTCGTAGCCTCTTCATTCTTAAAATAACCAGCCATCACATTCTCACCCCTAACCTGAATTTCACCAACCACATGGTAAGGATCGGGCGAATCGATACGGACTTCCATCCGGTCAACCAGTTTCCCGGCAGAAGAAGGCATGGTTTTATCCCAGGCCTCATAGCTGATAAGCGGTCCGCATTCTGTCATTCCGTAACCGATGGTAAACGGAAAATGAATTTTCTTGAAAAAGGCTTCAACATCGGCGCTCAAAGGGGCTCCCCCGATGACGATTTCGAAAAAGCGCCCTCCAAAGGTATCGTTGAGCTTATCCTTAATTTTCTTCAAAATAAATCCGGAGAGGCCTGGTATTTTGAGCAAAACTTTCATATGGGGCTTTTCAATGGCAGGCAGAATCCGTTTCTTGTAAATCTTTTCAATAACCAGTGGTACCGACAGAATAAGGTGCGGCTTCACTTCACCGAAAACTTTGGTAATCACTGCCGGTGAAGGTATTTTACTGAGAAAAGTAATGTGGCATCCAAGTGTTACAGGAAAAAGAAATTCGAACAACAATCCGTAAACGTGGGCCATGGGCAAAAACGAAACAATTTTGTGACCGGCTTGCAAGGGCATGTGCTCGCGGGCATAAACAATATTCGACACCAGACTACGCTCGGGTATTCGAACTCCTTTGGTAAATCCTGCCGTTCCCGAAGTGTAGGAAATGATGCAGGTGTCTTCCCGATCCCACTCCTCGAACTTAAACTGACTTTTTTCAAGTTTGTTCTCCTGGTAATACTTAAAAGCATCAGCCAGTTTGTATTGCATGTTTTCATCCTTTGCCTGGTGCAATGAGAAATCTTCGAGAATAACTGCCGTTTTCAACATTTCTGCATTTCCAAAATCAATTTTATCGATCAACAATTTCGCACCGAATACCACCTTCGCTTCCGAATGGTTAATAATGTGATTGGTATTGGTTTCATTGAAATCGGGGAGGATGGGCACAATGACCAGCCCCGATGAAATTGCGGACAGAAAGACAGCCCCCCAGTTTGCAGAATTGCGTCCCAAAACCGCGACTTTATCCCCGCGCTGTAATCCGACCAGTTGATAAAAAAAATGAAGGGACTTTATACGTTGAGCAATGTCGCTGTAAGAAAAAGTCCCGCCTTCATAATCGGTAAAGGCAGGATGCTCCCAGTTTTCCTGAAAGGCAGTGGTGTAAAGATTTGCTAATGTATTCTTTGCCATCTGATTTTTATTTACATTGAGTTCAAAATTAGAAAAAATCATTCAGTGAGAAGTTCTTTTTTAAGAAAGTCTTGGCAAACGATCGTTATTTCATTGACCATTATTCAAATTTAACACATTTTAAAAGGAAAATCAATCATAATAAAAGCATTAATGAATTCGCACGCTAGTGTCATTTCGACGACGCAGGAGGAGAAACCTCTTGAATCAACAGATTTCTCCTTCCGCCTTTAGAAATGACAGTCCTTTTGACGATGACAAGAAAATTTTATTGTCATGCCTTCATTATGCCCAAAAAATTTTGGGTAAACACTCGAAATGATAATTCTTTGGGACTACCGCCGGTGACTCCCGGAGCGGCACTGAGGGTCATGGACCAATCTGCGTCATCTGCTTAATCTGCTTAAATCGTGGTTCAGACTTTTGGGAAATGGTTGATTGGTTTAAGGGTTTGATGGTTGGGACTTATTCATCCGATAACTCGCAGTCATCGGATGAATGGTATAGACACCCCTAAATCCCCTTTAGGGGACTTTGGGCTTTGTTTATTGCGTTGGTGTGGTTTTGCAGGGGCTTCCCTTAATTATTGCTGGTTCCAGGTTCCCAGGGCAGTACGGTTTTGGGGAAGGTTTTATTATAAAAGTCCTTCCACTAAAATATCTTCATCCAAATCATTCCAATGAATTCCTTCACCGTCACCAATAAACCTCCAGTTGTTTCTTTGCTCAGGTGTTGCATCACGCAGTGAGGGAAACCAGTTTATCGGAACTGAGAGTTCCCGTCCGTCCTCCAGAACGAGGTACATTTTTATTTCGTCGAACCAAATATTTACTGCATTGGCTGATTTAGTAATTTGTAAAACGCTCATCCCATTTTGTTTTAAAAAGTTCAACATTTTCTAAAATAATCTTTCTCATTTCGCTCAGTTCACTTGCGGTAAATCTTTTTGATTTTACCAGTTCCGAATTTTTTAAAAGGAATTTTGCTGTACTTCTTTCTTTTTCAACATGTATGTGCGGAGGATGGTGGTCGTTTATATAAAAGAAAAACCTATATCCCCTTGCTCGCAATATTGTTGGCATATTTTTTTATTCAAAGGTAATTAATTTTGTCTTTCCGGGATGAATTGCTCGCCTCACTTTGCGATGATTTGGCTTGCTGGCTCGGCGTAATTTGCTCGCTGCGCCCGCGATAATTGGGCTTTCGGGCGGGAGAATCCCTAAGGGTGCGGAGCTCCCTTAGGGTTTGTTCAGCGTTATTTTTTTAATTCTCCTCCGGAAA
>CAYTDH010000575.1:0-3118 GCA_964436325.1 uncultured Tangfeifania sp. | reverse complement strand
GCACGCGCTGAGGTTCAGTCTGCCAGCCGATGACGATAAAGCCTCTCACATCTCCTACGGCAACGAGTTCTGGTTGCGCGACGTGACCTCGAATACAGTCGTCAGAAAGTTCCGCATGATGGCGCAGAGAGACAGACGATGATAACGACTGAGATTGAAGCGCTGGATTACCTCTCCGCTCTCGGGCAGGAGAAGGTACACGGATATGAGGCTGATAGCGACACAGTATCGGATATCGTCACAGCCTTGCTCGACTTCCAAGTGCGCACACCGGCAGTCACTGTCGGGACAATCGATGCAGCGATAGGCGACCTGACGCGCTCCGTGCAGGCTGACGGTGACTCGATTCTCGCAGTCCTTCTGAGGCTCCGCGACACGACGGGCGGGTATATCGAGGTCGATAACAGCCGTCAGCTGAATTGGCGCACGTCTGTCGGAGAGGACAAAGGGCAACAGATACGGTACGGAAAGAACCTCACGGGCATCGAGCGATACATCGACTACTCGAAGCTGTACAACCGCATCTACGCCTACGGCGAGGGCGAGGGCGATGCGCGTATCAAGCTCAGGGACGCTGACGGCCAGACCGAGGACTACGTAGAGGATACCGACAGTCAGACGGAATGGGACGGGGTATTCACTAACGTATTCGTGGACAGAAGCATCACGCACCCCGACACGCTCCTCGCGTGGGCCAACCAACTGATAGCCGAATACAAAGACCCGCCAATCACCTATCAGGTGGACTCGATAGACCTGTCGCAGGACGTGGCATTCGAGGCCCTACAGTTAGGCTCCACGGTCACAGTGATAGACGAGGACCTCGGCATCGACGTATCGGTGAGCGTCGTGAGAATCGAGCACCCCGACCTGTTGCAGCCGCACCGGATGGTGCTTGAACTGTCCACGCGGACGCGGGATATTGCGGACACTCTCACCGAGGTATATGACACTCAGCAGTTGGAGCAGCACATCGCCACGAAGATCGGCGCGGGGCAGGTGTGGATAAACGGAGAGACGTTCTTTGTAGACTGGTTGACGGATACCCAGACAGCAATCGTCGGCGACCACATCCGCACAGGTGTACTCGAATCAAACAACTGGGGCACGTCGGCAGGCTCGCAGTTCGACCTGGATGATGGGACGTTCAAGCTCGGCGGCTCATCCTCTCCCAAGCTGCAATGGAATGGCACGACTCTGACGGTTCAGGGCACCATCTATGCCACCGACGGCGAGTTCGCGGGGACACTCAAGACATCGGATATCGAGGCCGGTGCGACACTCACGGTCAACGGGTCCATCTACGTGGGCACAAACAAGGTGCTCATAGATTCATCCGGTATCGCAGTCGATGGCGGCTATATCAAGGTTTACTCGGGTGGTGTGTATGGCCAGGAAGTAGGAGAGCTGGACGGTATCGAGGACATATTCCGTGTATGGGCTGAGAGCGGTTGTGGGCTGGAATTGTACGGTCCCGAGGGAGTGGTGATTGGCGCCGGCGACGATTACGGGTTGGACCTGACTAACTGCGAGTTCATGGACCTGCCGCAGCGGAGCAGCAACCCGACGGGCTATCAAGGCCGTATGTATCTGCACACCACGTACAAGAACATCCGCGTCTATGATGCGTATACCGACCCGCCGGTGTGGAGAGTACTCGATTGGACATAGGAGTGAACATGGATAAGGTATACCACGTCACACGAGCGATAGTCAGAAAGCGCGAGGTTGTGCTATTACACGACAAGCACAAGTCCGTCATGGTGCTGACCTCGGACGGCGACAAGTTCCGCATGTCCGAGCCGGACGGAGAGGAACGCCTTGACTGGTTGCTGAGGTTCGGGGCTATGACGAATGAAGAGGTCGAAGCAGAGGCGGCGACACTGCCCGAGGTCCGCAAGCGCAAGCTCATCGAGCGCATACAGGCACAGTTGGAGGCGAAGTGAACCTGAAACAGGAGCTGGCAAAGGTGCAGGCATTGAAACAGTCCGTCGCCACCGAGCTACAGCAGGCCAAGCAGAAAGAGCAGGACCTGGCCAACGAATACCTGCGGCTCGAGGGCGAAGAGCGGGCGCTCAAGCGGATGCAGGAGAGTGAGAAATGAACGGACTATCTGAATGGCAGCTGGCAGCGCGGCCTATCGCGATGGTTGTGCTCGGCGTAACGCTCTGCATGATGGCCGCATTCGAGCAGGTCGGCATGGGCGAGGCGCCTAAGTGGTTCATGGGCCCGGGAGCGGTCGTATTCTTTGAGTGGGTCGCCGAGTGGGTCGTCTTCTGGAGGAAACAGGGCGCGATATGAGGCTTCTTATCTGGCTGTGGGAGCGGAGCGGCACGGAGCTATTCGTCACCGATGGCTGTTGGGATTGGGATGAATGGCATTCGTTCTGGTTCGGCTGGTTCGAGGCAACCAGTGAGCACAGCATGGACGAGCTACCGATGTTCGTATACCTCGAAGAGTGCTATTACATCATGGGCCGCAGCCTGGCGCATACCCTTGGCCGCCGTGCCCGGATGATAGGCGACTGTCTCTGCTTTCTCATAACGGGCCTGCTATTCATCGGCGGCCTGTATCTGATAGGCGACCTCGTGACCTACTTTCTCGCGAAAGGATTGATGCAATGAGTGAAGAGCGACCACGAATCGCGCCCGAGTCTCCGGGCGGCATCAACGCATGGATGGGATATCTGGCCGGCAAGCTGGAGTCCGTCGAGGCACGGCAGAACAGGCAGAATGGAAGCGTCGACGACCTCGTCAAGATAGTCGGCCAACTGCCGTGCAACTCACATAGCGGGCGGCTGGCAGCCCTCGAACTCTTTGAGCGAACATGCTCCGAGCGAGCCTATACCGAGGCACGTGACCACAAGCGCGATATATCATCCTTCGCCATCAAGCTCGGAATCGCCGCCATCACCGTCGTTCTCACAACGGCAGCATCCGTCTATATCATCGGATAGGGAATCCCTCACGCCATCCTCAAAACGGGCGCGCAGCGCCCATATTGTGCGAGGTAGCTATGAAAGAGCCAGCCATCCTCATAGGTTACTGTGAGACATGCAACCCTCCCGGCGGTCGGGTTATCGTCGCCGAGGTTCGATGTCGCAGAGGCAAGGTGTTCC
>CAYTDH010000574.1:0-3120 GCA_964436325.1 uncultured Tangfeifania sp. | reverse complement strand
TTCGAGATTGCACCCAAAAATAAATTTTGGGCATAATGAGGCAATGACAGATAAAATATTCCTATCATCGTCCAAAGGACTGTCATTTCGACGACGCAGGAGGAGAAATCTGTTGAAATAGGGAGAGATTTCTCCTCGCTTCGCTTCCCTGCCAATGACAGATTTTCACAATGCACTAATAGTGAATGCAATAAGGGAACCCCGATTCGGGTGTCATTTCGACGACGAAGGAGGAGAAATCTCACGTTAAAACAACAGATTTCTCCTTCCGCCTTCGGCGGATCGAAATGACAGGGAAAATTAAGACTGTCATTCCCTCATTAAGCCCAAAAAATGAATGAGCACATGGTATCATTTCTCATTCGTAATTCCTCATTTGTCATTCGTCATTCTCATTCTCCTATCCTTTCTGGTTCATTGTCTATGCGATGTCTACAACTTCCTCGATTTTTTTTGTTTTAAACCCTTAATTTTGCATCGAGCTTTTTGATGTTCATACTGAAACCTGTTATTTACTTAAGTGATTGAATCTGCTAAAATCAAAAAATGCACTCGAAAGAATTTCTTTTTATCCTATTCGCTACGGTAAGCTTTGGGACATGCATATTTGGAGCCCATGCGAAGCCGGAGAACTTAAAGGCGATGGATCAATTTCTGAACGAAGCGCGGCAAAACATTCGTGATGATACGATGCTCTCCGATAGTCTTGGACAAAAAGTTTATGCCTTTGCCATTGATACGCGGAACGATTCACTCCTTGCCCGAAGTAGTTATATCCTTGGACTGGTCAATTACTACAAAGGAAACCATTTGGTTTCCAATGATTATTACCGGCAGGCACTTGAAACCCATTATGCAGGGGAGAATATCCGATTGGCATCATCGCTTTGGAATAACATGGGCATCAATTTTGAATTTTTCAATGAGATTGAACAAGCTGTAAATGCCTACCTTAAATCACTTGAAATGGCCATCGAACTTCACGACTCAATGAGCATTTATCAAACCCGTATCAACCTGGGATTCTTATATACCGGACTGGGTGATTACGAGGCGGCCCAAAAAAATTTATTGCTGGCTCAATCCTATTTTCAATCCATCAATGATGAACATCACTGTATGCTGGTCAACCACAACCTGGGTCTTTTATATTTTGCCATTCGGGACTTTAAGAAGGGAAATGAAGCCTTTGACCGGGCCCTGGAACTGGCACAATCGCTGAACAATGAAGTTGACCTTATCAATATTTTGAATGACCGCATCACACGGATGTTTGATCAGCAAAATTATGCTGAGATTCTACCCCAGATTAAACGTTTCCAAACGCTTGTCGACCAATCTGAAAATGCGTTTACCCAAGCATTGCTTGCCACACTTTGGGGCAAATACCACATGGTGATGACCCGGAATTTCCCAAAAGCTGAATCGCTGTTGCTCGAGGCTGAAAACCACTTCTTAAGCGTGAACAGTGTGCGTCAATTGGGCGATATCTACCTGCACCTCGTTCAGCTTTACAATCAAACCGGTCAGACTGGCAAGCACGACGCCACGCTTGACAAATACATCGACCATATTCAAGCATTGTTTGATCGCCAGAGTGGCAGACGCATTGCTGAGATGCGAACCCTCCATGAAGTGGACCTCAAAAAGAAACAAATGGAAAACCTGCAACTTATCGTCCGTCAAAAAGCCCGGAACAACCGGTTGTGGATCGCTCTGTTTTTTATTTCCCTGTTGGTTACTGCGGTTGTGCTTGTTTCTTACCTCACCATCCGCCAAAAGAAAAGGGCTCTGTTTATGCGCAACCAGGAATTGATGAAGTTTGCCCAGGCTCAGGAGGAAATGGCTGCCTTTTCCAAAGAGCCCAACTCCGGAAACGGAAAAAAGGAGGTGGAAGAACAATTTTTTACCAATCTCTTTGAACGGTCAAAAAATCATATCCTAAAAAAGAAAAGGTATCTTGAACCCTCCCTGAAAATATCTGATATTGCCTGGGAACTGGGAACCAATGAAAAATATGTTTCCCAGGCTTTTTCTGCCAACAGCGAAAAAAGATTTGGGCAATTCATCAATTTTTACCGCATTAATGAAGCCAAACGTTTACTGAAATCTGAAGTTGAAGTTACACTTAGCGTTCCTGATATTGCCCGCCGTTCGGGTTTCAGCAGCCAAACCACTTTCCAGCGGCAGTTCAAAGAACATACCGGAATGACACCCCATACATTCCGGAGGATGAGCATGACCAGTTCTCCTGAATCTGCATGAAATTTTTCTGTTTTTGCTACTTTTTTTCCTGAAAATGAGTGAAAAATTCAGGAAAAGAATACGTTTCATGGTTAATTTTGGCACTTCCTTTGATTTTGGAATGAATTAAAAAAGGGTGAACGATTTCTGTAACCGAATTCCGGGATAGCACCCGGGAAAATGTGTTCTCAGTTGTTTTACCCCTTTACAGAAAATTTAAATTGAAATCATGAATGAAAAACTTGCGGTTTGGATTATTTTATTCCTCGCTTTTGCAGCAGTGGTTATTATTGGATACATTATTTATTTGCTCATTGAACACAGGAAAGAAAAAAAGGCACTGCAATTGCTTTATGCCGATAATTGCCGTTTAAATGAGCAGTATCGTTCCTTGTTGGCATCGGGTGATTCCATTGATGATCAGGATGAATGGCCTCAATGGGGTAGATGGGCTTCAATTTTGCAGGAGGGAAAAACCGATGAAAGCGAATTATCCTACATCCCTGGAGGGCTTCCCAGTCTTTCCTTTTTTACATTTTGGAAGCAACAGCAGGAGGAAGGTGCTGAAATGCCCGGTTCACTCTCTGAAAATGATCAACCCGGGAGGTACCCTGTAACCGGATCCCTCCCCTATGGCGCTTATCCCACAGAAAAGCAATCCCCAAATGTCCATCTTGTTTATGACAATTTGATGATGTACACCCTTATCTCCTATGAACGCCCCGGACGAAAAGCGGGGGGATAGGACAGTCAATGACGAATTTCAAATTACGAATTACGAATGAATGGGGGTGCGGTTGGTATAGGTATCGCTGCGCTCGTGTTCGTTAGCAAGGGAACCGGTCTTTTCCTTGCAGACCGGTTCCTTCGGTGTTT
>CAYTDH010000573.1:0-3135 GCA_964436325.1 uncultured Tangfeifania sp. | reverse complement strand
CCAATAAAACTAATCAAACCTAAACCTATGAACTAAAACTATACTGCAAATATAAGGGGTAAATCTTAAGTGGAGATTAACTCAATGTGAAGAATATGTTATTTAGCATGTTTGAAGAAAAAAATGACAAACTGTGAAATTGTAAGATGGTGGAATGGCGGGTTCATTGGGCGGGCGCAGGTGTATATACCGATTTTGAATTTCAAGTTGTAGGGACGCAATATTTTGCGTCCAACTCCAATGTGAGATTGTGAATAGTAAGATGGTGAGGTGTGAGATGTGAGAGAGAGAAAATCCGGATTTTAGACACCTCAACAACGACAACCAAGATAACAATGATAACCATGACAACAACGATCTCCCTGACAACCTCTTCTTAACCACGAATTTCACGAATGAACACGAAAAGATTTGCCTGGCGGCAAATTCAATGAGAACAACGAAAACCAAGATAACAATGACAACCATGAAAACAACGATCTCCTTGACAACAACGATCTCCCTCAGGCAGAGCATCAGACGATGTTGGTGTATACTTCCTGAACATCGTCATCCTCCTCCAGCTTATCAAGCATTTTTTCAATTTCTTCGAGTTGTTCTTCTGAAAATTCCTGGGGGTCGTTGGCAAACCGTTTCAGGTTGGCCTTTTGGGTTTCAATGTTCAATTCCTCCAGTGCATGGGCCATATCTCCAAAACTGGAAAAATCGGAATAGGCATAAACCGTTCCCTCATTTTCTTCGATCTCTTCCAGGCCTGCATCGATTAATTCAAGTTCAAGTTCTTCCAAATCAAGCCCTTCTTGCTTTTCAAATTCAAATACCGCTTTTCGGGAGAACATAAACTCGAGTGAACCGGAAGGAACAAGCGCACCTCCTGCCTTATTGAAGTAACTCTTAACGTTGGCAACGGTGCGCGTTGTGTTGTCCGTGGCGCATTCCACAAAAATAAGCACTCCGTGAGGACCCTTGCCTTCATAATTTACTTCGGTAAAATGAGCGGCATCCTTTCCACTGGCCCGTTTAATGGCTGCATCGATATTCGATTTGGGCATGTTTTGCGCTTTGGCATTTAAAATGGCCGTGCGCAAAGCAGCATTTAAATCGGGATCAGGTCCCCCGGATTTAGCTGCAATGGTAATCTTTTTCGCCAGTTTAGGAAAAATACGCGACATTTTATCCCAGCGTTTCTCTTTCGCCGCCCGGCGGTACTCAAATGCTCTTCCCATGATGTAAAAATTGATAACTAAAAAATTTCAGCGAAAATAGAACACGTTTTTAAATTTCAGACATCCCTGAAAAGAAAAAAAGAAAAAAAATTACACTTTTTGTGGTTTACACACTTTTTCTTTCTTCTTTACCTGGGCTCCACATTTTTGGCATTGGTATTTTGGCTTTCGCTTATCTTCAAATTTTTTCTTGCGGCACGCTTTCTTTCCCATATCAAATTTGTTGTTCCCGGTGAATAAGAACAACATTCACCTGAAAATTGTTCCTCAAATGGGCCGCCAATTTTTCGGCAGCATAAACCGAACGGTGCTGCCCGCCAGTACACCCGAAGTTAACAGCAAGGTGCGAAAATCCCCTGTCTAGGTAATTTTTCACGGATTGATCGACCAATGCTTTCACGGGTTGAAGGAACCATTCCATTTCCGATTTCTGTTCCAGAAATTCCTGAACAGCGAGATCCCTTCCCGTAAGGTTCTTAAATTCAGGGTGACGCCCGGGATTATTGAGTGCCCGACAGTCAAAAACAAATCCTCCCCCATTGCCCGAGGGGTCCGCAGGAATTCCTTTCTTGTAGGAAAAACTGGTAATCCGAATGGTGAGGTTGCGTGGACTCTGCCCGATTTCCTTCAGTTTTTCCGATTGGGTAAGCAATGCAAGAACGTGAGTCAGATGAGGCAATTCCACCGGTAGTTTTAACTCGGGTAAAAGCCCCTCCAGATTTTTGATGGCATAGGGAATACTTTTTAAAAAGTGCTCTTTCTTCTCATAAAATCCCCTAAAACCATAGGCTCCCATGGCCTGCATGATGCGAATCAACACAAAGCCGTAAAAAAATGAGGTGAACTGCTTTTCATCCACATCCATGTAGTCTTCCAGTTCAGCAAGATAAAAATGAAACAGCTCATTCCGGATGGCCTGGGGAATATCTGCTTTCCCGTCATATAACAGCGAGGCCAAATCATATTGCAATGCCCCGCGTCGTCCACCCTGGTAATCGATAAAAAACACTTCTCCATCTTTCAGCATCACATTCCGTGACTGAAAATCGCGGTAAAGAAAAAAATCAGATGGTGCCGATAGCAGGTAATCACTGAAAGCCTGAAAATCATCTTCGAGTTCCTGCTCATCAAAAGGAATCTTCGCTAGTTTTAAAAAATAATACTTGAAATAGTTCAAATCCCACATCATCGATTGTTTATCGAATGCTTCACGGGGGTAGCAAACCGAATAATCCAGGTCACTACCGCCTGCAATCTGAATTTTGGGCAATATCCGGAGTACTTTGCGGTATTCATGGACAATATTCTCTGAAAATCCTTCCTGCTCGCGCGTTTTTGCCAGAAAATCAAACAAAGTGGTGTTGCCTAAATCTTCGAGAAGTTATTTCTTCAGGTCCGAACTAACCGCAAATATTTCGGGAACAGGCAGTCCCTTCTTCCTGAAATGATGGGTAAAAGAGAGGAAGGCTGTATTTTCCTTCACATCGGCATTAAAGGCCCCAATAACTGAGCGGTGGTTGTTTTTCAGGCGGCAGTATTCCCGGTACGAACCGGAGGCGGGAAGCATATCCAGTGAATCGACATCTTCGTTGTACTGTTGCTCAAACAGTTGAATGATTTCATTTCTTTCTTCCGTCTTCAATATTATGAAAGTTTAAAGATTAAACGTATTTTTATCTTTTCTGAGAATAAAAAAAAATGGGCAAAAACCGGTTCAAAAGTATTGTTTTTTTAAAGATACTGCGCATTTTTTTGATGGCAGCGGGGATTTTTTTGCTGCTCATGGTGATTCTGGCTTTCACGTCACTCCCTTATTGGGGTATTCATTGGCTGGGAACCAGCAAATCAGAATTAAATTGGCCGCCCCGGACCATTGTTTTAATGGGCGGAGGCGGCATGCCCAGCGAAA
>CAYTDH010000572.1:0-3142 GCA_964436325.1 uncultured Tangfeifania sp. | reverse complement strand
AGCCTGAGATACAGCAAGCTATCAAACAAGCCTTATTTAAAGGAAATAAAAAAGCAAATTGATAAACAATAAATTTAATCTGTATTCATTAAATTTGGGTTACACAAAAACATAAAAAAGCGGCTAAAAATCAGGGAGTTTTTGCCATGAATAAAAAAAACAGGCTTTCCCCATTCAGCGTAATCATTGCATTTGTGGCGCTCATGCTAATAGGCGTGAGCCTTGTCCCATATATTAATTTACAATTGGAGCCTTCGCGCTCCCTGCCCACATTAGGTATTTCCTACTATTGGCCCGATGCTTCGGCAAAAGTAATTGAGCAGGAAGTTACTTCAAAATTGGAGGGGCTGTTCAATTCCGTAAAAGGTATAAAAAACATTACCTCCGTTTCGGGCAAAGGAAACGGCCGGATTAACCTGGAGTTTAAAAAAGGGACCAATATGGATGCCATCCGTTTTGAAATAGCAACCCTTATCCGCCGTGCTTACCCGGATTTGCCAAGGCAGGTTTCTTACCCTGTTTTATCACTGGGCACGGGAGGACAAAAAACACAACCCATATTAACTTATACGTTAAATGCAAGTACCAGCCCTTTTTTTATTCAAAAATATGCCGAAGATAATATTGCCCCGTAATTATCAGCTATCAGAGATGTAAACGAAGTAAAAGTATATGGGGCATCGCCTTTTGAGTGGGAAATCAGGTTAAACGTTAATGCCATAGACAACCTGAACATCGAAGTGGCAGAAATTGATGCGGCCGTCAACAATTATTTTCGTAAGGAAATAATTGGCACGGGCAGTATGAAAGCTGAAGGCAGGGGGTACAATAAAAGTATCCGGCTTGCGCTTCAAAACGATATTCCTGAAGAACTGGCCTGGGACAAGGTCCCCGTTAATAAGATAGGCGACAGGATAATTTGGCTCACCGACATTGCTAATATCACCTATAAAGAACATGCGCCAAGTTCATATTTCAGGATTAACGGGCTAAATACAATTAACATGGTCGTTTATCCCGAAAGCGGTGTCAACAGCATCAAACTGGCTGAGAACATAAAAAACAAGATAGAAATAATCAGGGACAACCTCCCTTCCGGATACTCCATCTTATTGGTACGCAACAGCACCCAATTTATTGAAAAAGAACTCCGGAAAATCGGGTTTCGTACCCTTTTCTCATTGGTAATCCTATTGCTGTTCGTTTTAATTATCACCCGTAATCTCCGGTACTTGTGGTTGCTCACTATCAGTCTGTTTGCGAACTTAATCATAGCAATAATTTTTTATTACTTCCTCAAAATCGAAATCCATTTGTACTCCCTCGCAGGAATAACCGTGTCGTTCGGAATACTCATAGACAATAGCATAATAATGATTGACCACATCAGGCACCACAACAATAAAAAGGTATTTTTGGCTATACTGGCGGCAACCCTTACCACAATTGGTTCGTTGGCCATTATTTTCTTTTTGAAAGAGGAACAACAAATCAACCTTATCGATTTTGCACTGGTAATAATGGTCAACCTCTCGGTCTCCATGGTCATTGCCCTGTTTTTTATTCCGTCATTAATGAAAAAAATAAAAATCGGGGTAAATAAAAAGCACTCTTTTTACCGACGCAAAAGACGGGTTTTAATGATTACCCGATTCTATGCTCAAAGTATCCTGTTTGGTAAAAAATGGAAATGGGCATTTATAGCCTTATTCATCCTGGGTTTTGGTATTCCTTTACAGTGGCTTCCGGACAAAATTGAGAAAGAAAACTTTTGGGCTGAAACATATAACAAGACTGTTGGCAGCCAATGGTATCAGGAAAAAGCGAAAACAATAACGGAAAAAATAGTTGGCGGGGCCTTAAGGTTATTTACCGAGCATGTTTTTGAAAGTTCTTTTTATTCCGATCCCCAGCAAACAAAGTTATACGTTAGGGGGACAATGCCCGAAGGTTGCACCGTGCAACAATTGAACGAGGCCATGCAGAAAATGGAAAATTACATAAGCAGGTTCGCGGAAATAGAGATGTTCCAAACAAGCATCAGTAACTACCAGAATTCTAATATTACCATACATTTTAAACCGGAATTCGAAAACGGTTCATTCCCGTTTTTCCTGAAAGAAGAACTTACATCCAAAGCAATAAGCCTCGGTGGCCTCGACTGGACCGTTTATGGCGTTGGCAGGGGCTTTAGCAATGCGCTGTATTCGGGTTACAAAAACAGCCGTATTGTTTTAGAGGGATATAATTACAACCAATTGTACACGTATGCGGAGCAATTAAAAGAAAACTTATTGAAAAATGAACGTATCCAGGATGTGGATATTGAAGGCGGCGGCAATTCCTGGCGGAACCAACCTTTAAACGAATATTACATTGATTTTAATCAGGAGCAGTTCGGATTGAACGAAATACCGCTCCACAATTTTTACACTTTTTTAAATAACAGGGTATACAGAAGGCCCTTAACCCCGGTTTTTTACAATAACGAAAACCAGCCTGTAACTTTGATATCCAGCCAGGCAGGTATTTTTAATGTTTGGGACCTCGAGAATCTTCCTGTCCGGTTAAATGGTAAAATGTACAAGCTCTCGAACCTGGGAAAGATTGAGAAACGGCAAACCGGGAACGACATCCATAAATACAACCAACAATACCGGCTAAACGTGGCATACGATTTTATCGGCCCGGGGCCATTGGCCCAAATGGTAAAAGAACGGCACATTGCCGGAATAAACAAAATACTTCCCCTGGGCTATCAGGCAAATGATACTTCAGGTGGATGGTGGAACAGGAACGATAAAAAACAGTATTATCTCCTGCTAATAATTATTGCCATCATTTTTTTCCTGTGCAGTATCCTGTTTGAATCGCTGCTACAGCCCCTGGTAATTATATTGATGATACCTGTTTCTTACATCGGTGTATTTTTAACTTTTTACCTTTTCGATTTTAATTTTGACCAGGGAGGGTTTGCCTCCTTCATTTTATTAAGTGGCTTGGTTGTAAATGCAGGATTGTACATTATTAACGACTACAACCAATTTCGGAAGCAACAACCTTTACACAGCAACCTGCAATTGTATCTGAAAGCTTTCAACCATAAAATTATCCCTGTTTTTTTAACCATAATTTCCACCAT
>CAYTDH010000571.1:0-3147 GCA_964436325.1 uncultured Tangfeifania sp. | reverse complement strand
ATTGAGACAGGCTATGTTATTTACATTCAGCATGAGGCAGAATTGATTTCGGTATACAAGCACAACGCAGAGTTGTTGAAAAAGACAGGAGACAGGGTTAAAGCCGGTGAAGCAGTTGCCATCCTTGGAAATACGGGGGAGATAACAACAGGCCCTCATCTTCACCTGGAACTTTGGCACAAAGGATCAGCCATTGACCCCGAAGAGTATATTGATTTTTAATACCATGAAGAAAAAAATTGCCATATTGGGTTCAACCGGGTCCATCGGAACCCAGTCGCTTGAGGTGATCGGTAAAAATCCTGATTTATTTGAAGTTGAAGTTTTGACCGCCAATAATAATGTGGAATTACTTATCCGGCAGGCAAAAAAATTTCAGCCCAATGCGGTAGTTATAGCCAATGAAGAGAAATATCAGGAGGTTATGGAAGGGCTCCGGGATGAGCCTATTAAGGTTTTTGCTGGTCCCGATGCATTAAACCAGGTGGTCTGCATGGATTCCATTGACATGGTGCTGACGGCCATGGTGGGGTATTCGGGACTTATTCCAACGTATCATGCGGTTAAAGCGGGAAAAAATATTGCCCTGGCCAATAAGGAAACGCTGGTGGTGGCAGGTGCCTTGATCACTCGTTTGGCCAAAGAAAACCAGGTGGATATTCTGCCTGTGGATTCGGAGCATTCCGCCATTTTTCAGTGCCTGGCGGGAGAGTTGAACAACCCCGTTGAAAAGATCATTCTCACCTGCTCCGGAGGGCCTTTTCGCGGAAAACCGGAAGAAGAGCTGAGGCATGTAACGGTAGCCGATGCCCTCGACCATCCTAACTGGGATATGGGAGCCAAGATTACCATCGATTCTGCCACACTCATGAACAAGGGGTTTGAAGTTATTGAGGCCCGCTGGCTGTTTGGTTTGCCGGCCCATAAAATTGATGTCGTCATACACCCGCAGTCCATTATCCATTCGCTCGTGCAGTTTGAAGATGGCTCTGTGAAAGCACAGCTCGGGCTACCCGACATGCGTATCCCCATTCAATATGCCCTTGGATTTCCGTTCCGGATAAAAAATGATTTTACCCGTTTCCGGTTTACCGATTATCCTACCCTTGAGTTTTCAGAACCGGAACCAAAAATTTTTCGTAACCTTGCACTCGCTTATGAGGCGTTGAATGCGGGTGGAAATGTGCCCTGTATCCTGAATGCAGCCAATGAAGTGGTGGTGCAGTCATTCCTCGGGGGAAAAACAGGGTTTATGCAAATGCCGGACATCATAGAAAAGGCCATGAAACGGGTAGATTTTATTGAAGAACCCGGTTTAGATGAATTAATTGAAACCAATGCCGAAACAAGAAGGGTGACAGAGTTGTTAACACAAAACAAAATTTAAGAGGAACAAAAAATAATGGAAACGATATTGATAAAAGCGGCCCAGCTTATTTTAAGTCTTTCAATCTTGGTGGTTTTACATGAGTTCGGGCATTTTATGTTTGCCCGATTTTTTAAAACCCGGGTCGAAAAATTTTACCTGTTTTTTAATCCGTGGTTTTCTCTTTTTAAAGTTAAAAAAGGAGATACCGAATATGGTGTGGGCTGGCTTCCCCTTGGAGGATATGTTAAAATATCGGGAATGATCGATGAATCAATGGATAAGGAGGCGATGAAAGAACCGCCGAAACCATATGAATTCCGGGCTAAACCGGCCTGGCAACGTTTACTGATTATGTTGGGAGGGGTGTTGATGAACTTCCTTTTTGCCATTCTGATCTACATTGGTGTGCTGTATGCCTGGGGTGAGGAGTATTTGCCTGTTGACAGCGTGAAATACGGTATTGTGGTGAGTGAAGTAGGTGAAAAGGTTGGTTTTCAGGACGGAGATAAGATCTTGACCGTTGGAAATCAGCACGTTGAGAATTTCATGAAGATCATTCCAACCCTGGTGCTCGATAATGCCGGCTCGGTACAGGTGGAACGAGACGGGAAAATTGTGAATGTGGAAATCAGTGACGCCGATATGGCGCTTTTGCTCAAGAGTAAATCGGTGTTGGCACCCCGGATTCCCTTCCGGCTCGAAGTAGAAGGGTTTTCCGAAGATTCCCCCGCCAAAGCGGCAGGATTGCAGGTGGGTGACCAGATAACCGGCCTTGACGGACAGTCGTTTGAATACCATGATGAGTGGACTAACGCTACTCAGTCCCATGCCGGAGAACTCGTAACGCTTCAGGTGCAGCGAAACGGACAGTCACTAAAAGTACCGGTTAACCTGGATGAAAACGGGATGATTGGCATCCGGGTGAAAAATTTTACTGACCAGTATTTTGATCTGAAAACCATTGATTATGGTTTTTTCGAATCCATCCCGGCAGGAATTCAGCTTGGTGTTCAAACGACCAAAGATTATCTCAAACAGTTTAAGTTGCTTTTCCGGCCCGAGACCAAAGCTTATGAATCGCTCGGAGGCTTTGCTACCATTGGGAGTATTTTCCCCGGTCAATGGGACTGGTTTTCGTTTTGGAATATGACGGCATTCATCTCCATTATTCTTGCCATAATGAATTTGCTTCCCATACCCGCGCTCGACGGCGGGCATGTTATGTTCCTGTTTTTTGAAATGATTACCGGCAGGAAACCCGGAGAAAAATTCCTGGAGTATGCCCAGATTGCCGGAATGATTGTCTTGCTGGCATTGGTTCTTTTTGCTAATGCAAATGATATAATAAAATTGATTAATGGAACATTTTAAGTAAAAAAATTCTATTTTTGCATCAGAAATTTTATACATTTGAACCATGAATTTATTTGTTATTGCAGGATTTATCGGGCCACAGGAAATAATTATCATCTTAATTATTGTTTTGCTCCTTTTTGGCGGTCGGAAAATTCCCGAATTGATGAAAGGTCTTGGAAAAGGCATGAAGGAGTTTAAGAAAGCCACGAAAGAAGATGAAGCGGATGACAAGGATGACAGCAAGAAAGAAGAGCCCGGAAAGATACAGAATTAATTTTTAGCGGAATGAGAAAATTTCTTCCAGAGGTTCATAATACGGTTAAAGCCGTTGTAACCCTAAGATTTTCCATTCCTTATCATCTTCCAGGGAGATGAAGTACAGTTAAATGTTTTAAAAATGATAAACAAAGGGAAAACCCGTT
>CAYTDH010000570.1:0-3152 GCA_964436325.1 uncultured Tangfeifania sp. | reverse complement strand
CCTGAAGAACGAAGTGCTGAACCTCGACGAGATGGAAGCCGCTGGCGAAGACCGCGCTGAGGGCTGGTTCCAGGTGCTGCGGATGATCAAGGCCGTGGGCAGTCAGATCATCGACTTCCTCGACCAGATCGAGTCCTTCCAAAAAATGCTGTGGGAGAAACGGAAGTTTATCACCGAGACGCAGTACTGCATCACGGTCGGCACCATCGATGAGAGCTTCTACCCCGACATCGCCGCCTGCGATACCCAGTGGGCCGAGTGGAAAGAGCTGTTCCACATCGACGAGGAGCAGTCCGACCTGTTCTCGAATGGCAAGAGTAAGAAAGATCGTCGAGTGGCGTTCTTGAAGGCACATCCGACACTGGTGCTAGACACGAAGCATTTTGACCTTGCGCTGGTCGATAAGCTGCTGGCCAGCTTTGATGACGTGGATGCTGCGAGTGACGGTCTTCTGATTCATTCGGATAACTTCCAAGCGCTTGCATTTCTCCGAGAGCGCTATCGCCACAATATCGAATGCATCCACATTGACCCGCCCTACAACACTGCCACGAGCGGGTTCCTCTACAAGAACGAGTATCAACATTCCAGTTGGCTCGCGATGATGCACGATCGAATTGAGCTTGCTCTCGCTTTGTTTCTTGAGGACGGGGCGTTTCAGTGCCACATCGACGAGAATGAGTACGAAGTGCTCTTCAAGGTCTTTGATAAGTTGGGATTGCCAAATGCAGGCACTGTCGTGTGGGACAAGAAGAATCCGATGCTCGGCCGCAAGGGCATCGCGACACAGCATGAATACGTTATATGGCGAGGTTGGTCCGAATCCCCCCTATACCTGCGGAACACATCCGTGCAACGAATCTTGAAGGCGGCCGGTGACATCATCAAGAAACACGGCGGCGTTAACGATGCTGCGCGGCAGGAATACGCACAGTGGATCAGTAATGCTGAGGACCTGACGGGCGGCGAACGTGCGTATCGGTTGCTAGATGACGATGGACGTGTCTTTCAAAGTGTGGCCATGGGAGCGCCTGAACCCCGTACTAATCCAAAGTTCCACATTCCGCTCATACATCCGATCACGAAAAAGAAATGCCCTGTGCCTATCAACGGTTGGTCTCGTGCCCCGGAGACTATTCAGAAGCTCATCGATGCTGGCGAAGTTGTTTTCGGTGCTGACGAGACGACGCAGCCTCGCAAGAAGGTATTCCTGTCCGAAGATTCAAAGCGGCAGGTTTCATCCGTCATCGAGGAGACCGGCAGAGGCAAGCAGGACGTTCTCGCTCTGGGGCTGGAGTTCCCTTATTGCCACCCGGTCTCGCTCTACGAAACACTTCTCGGAGGTGGGCTGTCTTGTGAAGGAATCGCGCTGGACTACTTCGCCGGATCAGGCACGACCGGGCACGCGGTCATCAATCTTAACCGTGCGGACGCGAGTGAACGGAGATTCATCCTCGTGGAAATGGGCGACTATTTCGACAGCGTCCTGATTCCGCGTATCAAGAAGGTGGCATTCAGCCCGGAATGGAAGAACGGTAAGCCGAAGCGAATGGCCACGGCGGAGGAGGCCGACCAGAGCCCTCGCATTATCAAGTACGTTCGGTTGGAGAGCTACGAAGATACGCTGAGTAACATTGCGTTCGACGACACATCAGGTCAGGGCACGCTGCAGTTCGACGACTACCTGCTCAAGTACATGCTCAAGTGGGAGACACGAAAGAGCGAGACGCTCCTGAACGTCGAGCAACTCGCCAAGCCCTTCAGCTACAAGCTCACCGTGGCCAAGGGCGACGACACCATCGAGAAGGTGGTCGATCTTCCCGAGACCTTCAACTACCTACTCGGCCTGCACGTCAGCACACGCAAGGTGTACGACGATGACGGGCGGCGATATCTGGTTTACCACGGCCGCATCGACCAGCGACGCATCGCGGTGATCTGGCGAGAGACTGAGGGCTGGCAGAAGAAGGACATGGAGCGGGACAAGAAGTTCGTCGCTGAGCAGAAACTCACCGAGGGCGTGGACGAGGTGTTCGTCAACGGCGACTCGTTCATCCCCAACGCCAAGGCGCTGGAGCCGGTGTTCAAGGCCCGGATGTTCTCGACGGTGGAGGCGTAGCCGATGGCCCGAGCGAGAAACGGCAAACCGGAGTACGTGAAGCTGGAGCAGCGGCTGGTGTTGCTGGCCTGGCTGAATGGGCTGTTCGAGTACGAGAGCAACCGCGATCTGCTGGCGGACATGCAGGAAGCGGGCGAGGGCTTCGACGCCAGCGGGCGCAGCTACGTCTACCACCGGCTCGTCGCGCGTGGCGACAAGGTCAAGGTCGCGCCCGCCGACCTGGCACGGTATGACGACAACATCCGCGAGCATCTGGAAGCGATGAATGCACGTCGCCCTGAGCCGATCACGTTGCGGTACTTCCAGCACCTGGCGGTGCTCTACACGGAGATCTTCCTCGACGCCTACTTCAACCGCCGTGGGAAGCTCCTGCAGTCGCTGAACGGCTTCGTGGACAAGCGCAACGCCTCGAAGAACGCGGGCGAGCCCAAGGACGCGAAGTTCAGCGAGGCCGACCTGAAGAAGCTGGCGTTCTGGATGGCCACCGGCAGCGGCAAGACGCTGATCATGCACATCAACTATCGGCAGTTCCTGCGCTACAACGACCTGCCGCTGGACAACATCCTGCTGATCACGCCGAATGAGGGCTTGAGCGAGCAGCACATCGAGGAGATGACCGCCTCCAACATTCCCTGCCGCCGATTTGATCTGAACGAAAGCGGACTGGGGATGTCGGAACCCGACGCTGTGCGGGTCATCGAGATCACAAAGCTTGTCGAAGAGAAGCGCGGCGGCGGGCAGAGCGTGCCGGTCGAGGCCTTTGAGGGCAACAACCTGATCTTTGTCGACGAAGGCCACAAGGGCTCGGGGGGCGAGGCGTGGCGCAGCTTCCGCGATGTACTGGGCCAGACCGGATTCACGTTCGAGTACAGCGCGACGTTCGGCCAGGCCCTGACGGCCGCGCGGAATGACGACCTGACCAAAGAGTACGGCAAGGCCATCATCATCGACTACTCCTACCGCTACTTCCACGGCGATGGGTACGGCAAGGACTTCCGCATCCTGAACCTGAAGGAAGAGACGACCGAGGACA
>CAYTDH010000569.1:0-3157 GCA_964436325.1 uncultured Tangfeifania sp. | reverse complement strand
TCGCCGCTCAGAGTCCTATTTATTATGTGTAGCCTTTCTTATCATTTCGCTACAATTTTAAATGTCTCACCAAGTAAAAGTTCGTAGCTGTTTTCTGTTTTACACAATGCTTTCCATTCTGTCGTTGAGCTGTCGTCAAGAAAAATAGATATTACATTGTCGGTTTCTGTCAATGGTACTATTTCAAACTCAGCTGAGGCTTCAAGCTCTTTTATTTTACTGTCTATAATTTCAAATGCTATTTCATTGTCAAGTTCAGAAACTGCTAAAACATAATTTTTTCTTAGTGGTTTAAAGTCAGGAAAGTCACCAAACATTTTATGCGGTGTCTCTGACTTATAAAGAGCCAATAATTCAGATTTGGTAATGCTATTTATTGGTTTTAGTTTGTCTAATTCAGGAATTAATTTTTTGAAATTTTCAAAGTCCGACTTTGTCAACCAGAATGAACCTTTTTGTTTTAGCCAATATGGTGGCGCATATTCTTTTTGGTTTTGTTCTCCGTGAAGTTCTTCAAATGCTGGAATAATAAAAACAAAGTCGTCAAATTGTCTTAATGCAACCCAGTTTCCAGGCTCACAATGATAAATGCCACAAGAACTACATAAAATTGTCTGAAAAATCTGGTCTTCTTCAATTTCTCCGTCAAGCCCTTCAATTATATTTATAAAGTCCGTGTCGTCAACTTTCAATGCAGTATAGGTCGGTTTACCTTGTTCTGAAGAGGTAAAGTCAAACTGCTTTTCATACGTCTTAAAATTTGTCGATGTCCACATTTTACTTTCTCGTTAGTCGGTCTTTAAGGTTACACATAACGTTACGGCGGTATGTGCAGTGCGAGAATTTAACACCACCAGCCTTCGAATCCGTAAAATATTTATTAAAGATAGTAAATTTTACACTTGCAGAAAACCCCGCATTGCATATGACCGCCTGTTATGGGAAGGTGGAACGAATCAAATTAAATTCTTTATCACTCCTATGAATGTGCTAGTTTCTTCAATTAAGGGTTCAACGGTTTCCTTATCAAAATCGAATAAGTCTCCATAATCACCCTTTTGTCTTAAATCAAACAGTTTGGAATACAATTTACCATATCTTTTGTCAATCAAGCCAGGCTTAACGAAACTTAAACCGAATTGATTTCGTGAACCATCATGTGATTGAGTTTCGATATCATTTTTTAGAAGCAAGGCGATAACTGCATAAAAACATGCATAATATAATCGATTAACCACAGAATTCCACCTACCGTTTTTAGCGAGAATCATAGCATCTTCAAAGGATTGAATTGCTCTCTCAAGTCTGTACTTGATGTACTCGTCTCTATTGTTAATGGTCATAATCGAATTCCTTCCTTAGTAACATTTTTATATAAAGGTGAGAATCTTAAGCTTGTATTCCAATAACCTTTTGGATAAATAAAAGTTGAGATAATTTGTCCAGAATCTAGCTCAATGTCATACAATCCATCTCGAAATTGATCCTCAATTTCATTTGTTACTTTTTGAGAATCAATAAGGATAATAATATCCCAGTCGGAATCCTTACGATTATCACCCCGAGCTCTAGACCCAAAAAGAAAGGCATCCGCATTGGGATCTTCTTTGTGAATCGAATCTTTAATTCTCTTTATTATGATCTTCTTATCCATTATTATACAAATATATCCAAAAATAAGTAAAAACTTGATTTATGGCTCAAACCACCACTTTTCCATAACGTCAACCTATATGCGTCCGGCCGTGGCATTCAGACCCGCTACGATTTTGTCTGCCCAAACGAATGGGAGAGGGCAAAACGAGTGGCCAAATATGCTGTGGATGCCACGGCTGGCGTATATAGATATTATGCGCTGATATTATATTAGTTTGTTTATGTCTTCCTTAATTTTTTTATTTGTTTTACCTTCTCCATAACCATATATCACATTTCTAATCACATGATTTTCATCTAGAATAAAAAATACAGGAAAAGAGCTTATGGAATATTTGCTTTTAACCTCCTTTGATGACAAAAGAAATGGATAATCAAATTTATTTCTATTCATATACCGTTTTAGTGCCTCTGAATTGTCACAAGTACATTCTATTGATACAAACCCTAATTTTTTCGTATCATATTCTTCATATAACTGCCTTAAGAAAGGAATTGAGGCTTTGCAAGGGCCACAACTTACACTTGTAAATTGGATTAGGGTAGCTTTATTCTTAAAATTATTAAGAGAAACAAAATTACCTTTTGTCGATTTAAGCCTCCAATCTGGTGCCTTTTTATTAATAAGTGGGTGGGGGCTTTTTTTTCTTTTTCCAATTTCATAAGGTCTTATTTCATAATTCTCAGGAAAATATTCTTCTGCGCTGAAATCCTTATTATTGAGGTTGTTAAATTCATAATTTTCACAGGTAGTAACTGAAATATCATGAGACATTACCCGTCTTACTTTATATGGCAAATTGTTAGTTTTATTTATGTAAATTTCAAAAATTGAAGTGTTGTCGAAAGAATAGGGATTCAGTGGCATATAAATTGGTTTTCCAAAAAATTCCACCTGATGTTCTTCATTTATTGTAAGTTTTAAAAAAACCGAATCTTCCAAGTCTTTCATCTCAAGTAAAATGCTATCATTCGTGCTAATTGCATATTCTATTATGCTTTTAGTGTAATTAAAGAAAGGGGGATTTACTGGTCTAAATGGTAATTTTCTCACATTGAAACTATCAACTATAACTCCTTCATGTTCATGATAAAACATAGCTCTGACTTTTCCATCGTAGCAAAAATCAATTATGGATGTGTCATCTTCATGTTTGAATTTTATATATTTAGCTCCGATAGTGGAATCAGCCGAATAATTGTATTCTTTTATCCGATTTTGATGAAAAACATATGCTGTGGTGTCTCCAGGCACCCAACCTTCACTTATTGTGTTGTAGGATGCTGACTTAATGTTTTTTAGGTTTGTTAGCACTTCTTTTAAATAGGTTTTACTTGTATATTCCTTTTTACAAGAAGCAAGAACACCTGTTAGGACTGCTAGGATTAAAATTATTTTATTCATAGGTTTTAATTTCTTTATTATCATTTTGTTTCCTTTATTTGCGCAACCGGGTAGCTTACGCCCCCTAAGAACTGTACGTGCGACTTTCACCGCATA
>CAYTDH010000568.1:0-3158 GCA_964436325.1 uncultured Tangfeifania sp. | reverse complement strand
GTCATTTCGACGACGCAGGAGGAGAAATCTGTTGAGATTTGGAGAGATTTCTCCTCGCAAGCTCGTCGAAATGACACCCGAGTGCGTATTTCTAAATGTATTCATAATGAGTTATTTATAAAAATCTGTCATTGGTAGCGGACGAAGGGAGCGAAGCAATCTGCTGAAACAGGGAAAGATTTCTCCTCCCGCTAAAGGCAAGCGGACAAGCTCCGCCGATCGGATCGAAATGACAGGGAAAATTAAGACTGTCATTCTCTCATTATCCCCAAAAAATTTTGGGTAAACACTCCAAAAGACAGGAATAAATCCTTCGTGAAACCTTCATATCTTAGTACCTCAGTGGCAAAAATTTTCTTTTCCAAAATGACTCACCATTTGAACCCCTAAACCATTTCACAATTTATCAATTTCACAATTTCCCAATTTCACAATTTATCAATTTCACAATTTATCAATTTCACAATTTGTCAATTTCCCAATTTCCCAATTTCACAATTTTAATATTACATTTGCCCCACGAAAAAAAGTTTGTTTTCACAAAGAGTAAAATGACAAAAAACCCGGCCAACCAAAAAGAGTGGTACGTAATATACACCCGTTCGCGGGCTGAAAAAAAAGTATACAGAGAACTTACCGGTCAGAACATTGAATGTTACCTTCCCCTTCAAAAAAGGCTTCGTAAGTGGAAAGACCGGAAAAAATGGGTAGAAATGCCCCTGCTCCCGGGTTACTGCTTTGTTTACATCGACCGGAAAGCTTATGACCAGGTTCTGCAAACCGATAATGTGGTTTGCTACATCACCTTCGAGGGACAAGCGGCCCAGATATCCCAATCACAAATCAATGCACTCAGGCAGATGCTCAGGCAATCTGATTTTGAAGTCAACGTTTCCCACGAAAATTTTGAACCCGGACAACGGGTTGAAATCATTGAAGGCTCGCTCATCGGCATGCAGGGTGAACTCGTCAAATGCAAAAACAAAAACAAATTCATCTTGCGCATTGAACAAATCAAAACGGTTTTCTCGGTAGAAATAACGGCAGACAAAATCACTGCCCTCCCTCCGAAGTCCCCTGAAGAATAAAAATTCAAAAAAAACCGGAAAAAGAATATGCCTTCCGTAAAGAAGTTTTATTTTTGACTTCGAATAACTATTTTACTCAATATTGTACTCACCTTTTGTTATCTGTAAGTGAGGAGGCGGAGCTGTAACCAATTCCAACCAACACCCTCCTCTCCACCCAACCCTTCCTGCAGCCAATCATCGCAAGCTTGCGAGCAAATTATCGCCCGAAGGGCAAATCAGCGCAAGCCTGCGAGCAAATTACCACGAAGCAAATGATCGATTCACTCATTACATCCAAAACCCGGATTAAGCTGCTGCTGAAATTCTTTTTCAACAGCAAGACCAAAAGCTATCTCCGGAACTTAGAAAAAGAATTCGGTGAATCTTCCAACGCCATCCGGATCGAACTCAACCGGTTTGAAGAAGCCGGTATGCTCAAATCCGAATTTGTGGGAAACCGCAAATATTTTCATGCCAATACCGAACATCCGTTGTTTGATGATATTAACAATATCCTTAAAAAATTCATTGGCATCGACAAAATCATCGACCGCATCACCAGTAAAATCGGTGACCTCGAAGCCGCTTACGTAGCAGGTGATTTTGCCAAAGGCATCGACTCGGAAATCATCGACCTGGTGCTTGTGGGTAATAACCTGGATACCCCATTCATCAGCAATTTGGTGTCCAAAGCACAAAAACTCATCGACCGGCGTATCAGGTACCTGGTCCTCCAACAAGATGAACTGAAAGATATTTTTTACGACCAACCCATCCTCCTCATCTGGAAAAATGACGATGAGCCAGATTAGGAGTGATCCACAGATAGAGAGAGTGATACACAGATAGACACAGGTGATACACAGATGAACCCAGATAAAGAAGAAAAAAAATAATTGCTTATCTGCTTTAAACATGCAAATCCTCATAAGAGTATGATATTTAGTTGTATAGCTAACTTTATATAATGCAGTTTAGTTGTCTTAAATTCAACCGTTTACGCAATTTTACATGAGCGAAACGGATAAGCAGTAAAAAATAATCTGTGTTCATCTGCGAATTATCTGCGTTATCTGTGGATCATTCCTATCTGTGGATCATTCTCTTCTCATCTGCGAATTATCTATGTGCATCTGTGGATCATTCCTGTCTGTGGATCACTCCCTACGGTACCCCCCGAGCGAAGCGATACAAAATACATCCGCAAATCAAACCAGCAACAAGTAACAAGCAACAAGCAACCAGCAACCAGCAACCAGCAACCAGCAAACAATTTCACCATGCCCATCAACATTGCCATACAAGCAGCCATCCACGCCGGGGAACAAATCCTGAAGATTTACAACGATCTGAAAGCCGATTTTTCGGTGGAAAAGAAAGCCGACAACTCACCGCTGACCATTGCCGACAAAGCCAGTCATCAGGTCATTCATGAATGGTTATCCTCCACCGGGCTCCCCATCCTCAGCGAAGAAGGCCGGGACATCCCTTATACAGAGCGAAAAGACTGGAAGACCTTCTGGATGGTCGATCCGCTCGACGGCACCAAAGAATTTATCAAGCGCAACGGGGAATTCACCGTTAATATCGCCTTGATTGAAAACAACCAACCCGTGATGGGTATCATTTACGTCCCGGTTACGCATACGCTTTATGCAGGCCAAACCGGAACCGGCGCATGGAAACTGGAAAATGCAGCAGGCGATTTATCGCTGGAGACCATACAAAAGCAGGGCATCCGGCTGCCCCAAACCATCAACGAGCGCCCCTTTACCGTCGTGGGCAGCCGCTCCCACCGGAACCCCGAGACAGAAGAATACATCGCTGCCCGGAAAAAAGAACATCCTCAAATGGAAATCCTTTCCCGCGGCAGTTCCCTGAAAATATGCATGGTGGCGGAAGGACAGGCCGATGAATACCCCCGCTTCGGTCCGACCATGGAATGGGATACCGCCGCAGGCCATGCCATCGCCAATGCCAGCGGCAAAAAATGCTGGCTCACCAACCTCGAACAGGAAATGAGCTACAACAAGGAAAACCTGCTGAATCCCTGGTTTATCGTTCAATGACTTTTGAATCCTGGACAGT
>CAYTDH010000567.1:0-3164 GCA_964436325.1 uncultured Tangfeifania sp. | reverse complement strand
TAAAAAATAGTGGAATAAAACTTGCAGATTTGGTACTTTTCCCAACCGAATAATTGACTTTGTTGAGCTTCGTTCCATCAATTGTTATTTTAAATGGCACCAGCAGACTGGCGAAAGAAGTAATCTCCCCGAAAAGGCAGATTTCTCACCTTCGTTCCTCAGGTTTACAAGAGTACTATTTTCATTCCTGCCATAAACAACCTGCCCGGGTCAGGAAAACCCGCCACGGTCATGTAGTTTTCATCCAGGACATTTTTCACCTCCACAAACAGGCGGGTATTCATCCGGCCCGGAAAAGTGTACCCTGCCGTCAGGTCAGCCGCCACAAAATCGCCGAGGGGTACATCCCCGTTTTCCCGGACCCAGGCAGGATTGGCAAAACGGTTATTGGCATACGGGCCGGTATAATTCACAAAAAGATTGGCATCAAATCCGGAATAGTCGAAATACACCCCGGTATTCAGGATAATTCCGGGTAACTTTTCATCTTCGGTCATTTCCCCGTCTTCTTCTTTCTCCCCTTTCATAAACAGTGCATTGCCAAAGACATAGCTGTTTAGCGAAGGAACATTCATTTTGGCTGACATTTCAATTCCATAGGTACGTTTATCGATATTCTCATACAATTCCATCACCAAATCATTGCCGGTCACCAGGGTTTGCCCGCTAAAACCGATGGAATTGTTCCGCCGGGAATAAAAGGGGCTTACCGTTACCTCACTCCGGTTGGGCGTTTTGTACCTGAAGCCCAGGTCATATTGAAACCGCCCTTCCTTACCGGGTGTTTCCCCCTCATCGTTCAAACTCCCCTGTCGCGGGGCGATGGTCCCGCCCGAAAAATTGCAGTGCAGCGAAGCGGTTCCGGAAAGGACATACGAAGCTCCCAAAACCGATTGCCATTCAACCGGAGCAGGCTCATCCTTAATGGGGTCAACCTGCTGAAAACCGGATGGACTCCCTTCGATGCCAAAGCCACCCCATTCCACAATATGCCCGCCAATCAGCCGGAGGCCACCATCAAACAGGAATTTCCCCGCTTTCTGCTCGCTGGCAATAACTCCCGAAAAGGTATGCACATTGCACCGGCGGCCCACATAATACCGTTTCCCGTTAGGGGCTACCCAGTGGTTATACAATCCCCCGATACGGAGGGTGTTGGTTTCACTTAACGGACGGCTGTGTAAAACGTTTATCCCCAGCTCGTGGTCGCTTTCATCATGCCACGTGGTGGTTTCCTCTGAAACGTTATAGAGGGCAAAATCCACATTCCGGTTGGTCATGTTGGTTTGCCATTCGGTCCGGGACCCGTCATTTCCTGTGTACTCCATCTTCATATAGGTCAACAGTGTTCGCACAGGATCGTATCGTTCCCTCCTGTTTTTGAACTTCGGCGCTCCGGTTTCATCATCGATCCGGACCAGTTGCCGCAATCCGCGGATGTAAGATGCACCAGCCGTGAGTTGAAGGTTTTGATTCACCTTCCAGTCCACATTTCCATGAAAATTCCCAATCCGTTCCTTTCCGTTTCTTCCGGCGGGGCCATCGGTGCCGAACAATGAAAAAGAAGTGTTAAAAGCAACGGCATTGACTTTATTTCCATACTGCATACTCGTCAGATAGTTGTTCTGTTCCCCGTATTTGGCCAGGAATGAAAGGGTTTCCCGCTCCGGCTTTTTGGTTTTCACGTCAATAACCCCTGTCAGGCCCGACAATCCTTTCACGAGGGCGCTTGAAGAACGGACAATTTCGATGGATTCAATATCGAGGGCGGAAAGGAAATAGCCTGTTTCTTCAAATTCTTTTTGCCATACTCCATTGATGGAATAGTCGGGATAAGGGTATTTCTGTCCCCTGACGGAAAAAAACTGTTTGGTTTTTCTTCCGCGGGATTCGGTCCATCCGCCGGGAACAAATTTCAGCGCATCGAGAAGGGTTGCTGCTCCCTGCTTTTCGATTTCCACCGCACTGATGGTCGTCACAGCGGGCAATATAGAAACAGGGATCCTGTCCAACGAGGTATCGCGCCCGGGGATAAAATAATGGCCAAAAACATCCACTCCCTCAATTTCCAGTTCCCGGGGGACCAACTCCACCTTCAGCAACCGTGAAGATTGCTCCGGAACCCGGAGGGTAATGACCTTTCCGGCAAACCCCAGGGAGGTGATCCGGATACGGTATTCCCCGCCGATAAGTTGCAGTTCAAAACGGCCTCGCTGGTCCGAGCTCGTACCATTCGGGGTACCGGGTAAAACAATATTGGCATTGGAGACCGGCTCTTGTGATCCTGCATGAACAACCAACCCTTTGATGGTAAAACTTTGTTGTGAAAAAGCGTGTTGTGTCATAAAACAAATCGACAACACAAGCGAAAACAATAAAAAACGTCCTTTCATTTTTAATTCATTCATTTAAGATTTTTCCTGATTCCAACACGATATGGCGGTTGGCATATTTTGAAGATTCCGAATCATGTGAGACCAACAAAAGGGTACCCCCTTTTTTATGGTAATCTTCCATCAGCGTCATGATGCTGCTGCTGTTGGAAGGATCAAGATTTCCTGTGGGTTCATCCGCCAGAAGGATGTCAGGCTGAGTGATGATAGCCCGGATAAAAGCCGTCCGCTGTTTTTCGCCGACACTCAGTTCCTCCGGATATTTATCCCTCAGGGGTAAAAGCGAACACTGTTCAAGGTAATCCTCTACCCTCCCCCTTTGCAAAGTGTCGGAACAAACCATTTGAATATTTTCATCCACCGTGAGGTAAGGCATGAGGTGAAATTGCTGAAAGACGAATCCCACATGCTTCCTTCTGTATAGCACCGATTCTTTTCCATTGAAGGCATAAATGTTCCTCCCGTTAAACAAAACCTCCCCGGCATCGGGTTGAATTAATCCACCAGCCGTATGCAGCAGGGTGGATTTCCCCGAACCACTCGGTCCGACAACGGCTACAAAATCGCCCTTTGCCACCTCAAATGATACCTCTTCAAGGGCGGTAAACCGGATTCCGTTTTTTGTGTATTTTTTGGTTACCTTGTTAAATTTCAGCATATTCTTCATTTTTTTATTTTCCATTTTCATTTATGCGGGCATAGACGGAAAAATTTGAGGAGCGTTCAGGGGTTTCCAACATAGACGCAATATATTGCGAAACGCTCAGGGGG
>CAYTDH010000566.1:0-3183 GCA_964436325.1 uncultured Tangfeifania sp. | reverse complement strand
TAAACATGAAGATGAAGAACACTGTTATCAGGATTCGGAATATTAATATGTCAGACGAACAGGAAAAACAGGAATTGCGGTCTGCTAAGTCTCTGGAGTATGAATTACGGCTTGAGGGCATGACTTTGGATTTAGCTGAAAAAGTCGTAGCAGCTATTGCAGATGACAAAATTATAAATTTGAGTTTTGAGTATTAGAAAATTTTAAGAAAGGTGGAAGTATGAATATCGAATTAAAAGAAGAAGTGAGTTTTGAACTTGTTTTACGTGAAGCAGAAGAAATGGATAAGCAAGAACTATTCAAGCCGGACGTGGTTGAAAGTATTCTTGATGCTATCAAGGCAAGAGTAAAAGAGTTTAAGCCTGACCTGACAACAGCTAAGGGCAGGAAAGAAATTGCCTCGGTTGCAAGTAAAGTTGCTAAGTCAAAAACTTTTCTGGACGGCATTGGAAAGGATGTTGTTGCAGACTGGAAAGCTAAAGCAAAGGTAATTGACGGACAGAGAAAAATCATTCGAGATACTCTTGACGCAATGAAAGAAGAAGTACGTAAGCCATTGACCGAATGGGAGGAAGCGGAAGAAAAAAGGCAGGAAAAAATTAACAAGCGTATTCTCGGTATTAAAGCAGCAGCTGATTTAACCAGTTACGGTTCTGTAACCAGTGACATAATTAAACAAAACCTCGATGAAGTAAAAAGCATTGAGATTGACGACAGCTTTGCAGAGTACAAAGACCTTGCCGAAAATGAAAAAGATAATGCTATCAATATTCTTCAAGCAAGACTTGACCGCCAGCTTGAACACGAAGAAGAACAAGCTGAACTTGCCGAACTTCGCAAGGAAAAAGAAGAGAGGGAAAAGAAAGAGGCAGCCGAAAAAGCCGAAGCCGAACGCAAAGCACAAGAGGAAAAGATAAGAAAGGAAGCGGAAGAAAAAGCCAAGCTTGAGGAAGAAAAAAAATCAAAAGAAGCTATTGCTAAAATTGAAGCTGAAAAACAAGAACTTATACGCAAACAGGAAGAGGAAAAGGCTAAGGCAGAAGCCGAACAGAAGTGGAAGGAAGAAGAAGAACGCAAACGCATTGCGGACGAAAACCACAGAAAAGCTATTGAAGATGAAGCAATCGCTTGCATTGCTAAGATACCAGATATTAGCAACCTAAAAATTGCAAAAGTCATAATCAAAGCTATCTCCGAAAACAAAATCAAGAACGTATCAATTAATTATTAATCAAATTATTTTTTAGAAAGGAATATTTGTTATGAGTGAAGAAAGAAACGAAGTTGTAGAAATTGAAAGAGAAGACACACCGCTTATTTTGAAAGAAGCAGACGCAAGGGCAACCATGATGAACACTATGGTTAAGAATGTTGTTAAGGCTTGCCATCAGCGGAACATTATTGACATGGGCGGTAATCCATACATTGACGATGATGGTTGCCAGAAGATAGCAAGGGTCGTTGGAGTAAGTTACTCAAGCCCCGAAATTAAAGAGGGTTATGAGGATAACGAAAACGGACAAAAAGAATATGTAGTCGAAGTATCCGGTGAGGCAACCTTGCTGGGTCAAACTATATATGAATTTGGTGCATGTACTTCAAATGATGGCTTTATAAGCAAGCGTGGTAATCTGTCAAGTCTCCAGATGAAAATTGAAATTAAGAAAAAAGCAATATGCAACTGGCGTGGACGTTGTGTTCGGTCACTTCTCGGATTAAAAGAACTCACATGGAAGGAACTCCAGAGCGTTGGCTTTAGTCAAGACAATGCAAGCAAGGTTGACTACAAGCAAGGCAAATCTTCCGGCAAATCAGACGATGGAAACGATGCGAGAAAGAAAATCGGAAACATGTTGCTTGATGACTGCAAAGGCGACAGAGCAGCAGCCGGAGAACTTCTTGAAGTGCTTACCACCTTTGAAAATAAGGATGGAAAGACCGTAAAAGGCAAATCAAGCGCTAAAGACCTTACAGATAAGCAAGCAGGGTTTACTTGGGGCAAAATCAAGCCTGGAGGGCAAGAAAGAAAAGAGTATGAATTACAGCTTGCAGAAGTGTTGCGTAACTATGGCATTACAGAAGGGGGGGAATAGTGAATTTATTTCCCGACATTGTAAGCGATTGTGATAACGCTATAAGCAAGGAAATCAAACGATATGCCTGTCACGTAAACAGAGCAAGCGCAATCGGTGACATCTGCGAACGCAAGCTTGTCTATGAGAGAACACATTGGCAGGAGAAAAAACTGCATGATGCCGGACTTGAATACATCTTCCGCATTGGCAATCAGCTTGAAACTCCAGTATTAAGATTAATTGAAGATGCAGGGTTTGAGGTTACAAGACAGCAAGAGCCTTTTCTTTACAAACAAAACAATAAGACTTTGCTATCCGGTCACATAGATGGCGTACTGGTTGACGCTAATAATGAAAAGTATGTACTGGAAGTTAAAACCATGCACCCTGCTATCTGGCAGAGCATGGAGAGCGTAAGAGATTTTGAGCGTCACCATTGGACTAAAAAATATCCGTGGCAATTAACAATGTATATGTTCGGACTGGAGATACCTCAAGCCACTTGGATTTTAGTCAACAAATCAAGCGGACGGTTGAAGCAGATTAACTATACACTTGATTATGACTTTGCTGAAAAGATTTTGCAGCGATGCGAACGGATTAACAACCACGTTGAAAATGGTACTTTGCCTGACTATCTGCAAGGCAATCCTGACTACTGCGAAAGCTGTCCATTCTTAGGTATATGCACACCACCGCTTGAGCGTGAAAGTATGCAGATGATTGTTGATGAAAACTTAATCAAAGACATTGACGAAATGCAGGAACTTGAGCCGTCAAGTAAGCGGTACGAAATGCTTAAAAAATCACTCAAAGAAAAGCTTGCAGACAAGAAAACTGCTTATATCGGAACATGGAAATATGACGGCAAAAAGCGTTCTTGGTCTGACAGGTGGGAAAAGATAGACGAAAAGGAGGCTAAATAGTGCAAAGTCACTTGCAGAAAGATTAAAATTTGTGTTGATGAATAACGATATTGAGGATTAAATAAAAGGGGTAAATATGAACGATAAAAGAAAATCATTGTTTGAAGAACTGGAAAGAAGACAGAAGGAAGAGAATGAAAAACAAAAAAATTTTTTCATCGCAATACCGGATGTGTTTTTTA
>CAYTDH010000565.1:0-3195 GCA_964436325.1 uncultured Tangfeifania sp. | reverse complement strand
GGTGCAATGAATTGGTTTGGCTCCTTTTCCTGGATTGACCGGGTGGAAATCCGCAAAAACGAACTCAACTCTTTCATCGTTAACCCGGATTCACGGGCAATAGACAACAGCCTCGATTTTTGGATATCTTTCCGTGCGCCCGTTAAAAAATCTTTTTCCGATATCTCCAATGCACTCATAGCAAAACGAATAAATTCAGCCAAAGAGGCGAATTATTTCTCTTAATTTAATGGCGTTACTGAAAAGCAGATGATTCAGGAAAACAAAAGCCTCGTTTTCAAACCACGTTTGATTCCGGTGAAACCCACACGTGGTTTTTGCTCAATACAAATTAACCAGCAACTTTTTTAAAACCGGCATCTTTATTTCAGCCGATTAATGTCAAGAATTCGTTTGATTTCAGAAACCATATACAACGGCAATGACACCAGAGTCCACGCTAATTCTGAATTCTTGTTTGCGCTATTTATTCTGGTTGTAAAATTTCCAACAGATGGGCGGTCCATGTTGAAACGAATGCCGGTTTTTAATTTCTTTTCATACAACCAGAGCTGCATCGATTTGAGTGTTCCTGTTTTGCCTGCTTTCACTTCTACAGGATAAATCTGATTTTTATGCTGGAAAATGAAATCGGTTTCCGCATTGGAATTTTTTTCTTCCCTCGACCAGTAATAAAGTTGGGGATTCAGCCACGGTTCGTTTTGTGCCAGCAATTCCTGTCCGGTAAATTGTTCTGCAAGCATCCCTTCACTGGCAGTAACCAGGTTATCCAGATCAATCAGATCAATCTGATTGAAATGGTTTACAAAGCCAATATCAAAAAATATCGTTTTATACACATCGTCCCGCGAATGATTTGCGAGAGGTACTTTTTGTGCATTCGTATGTTTTATGGTATGAACAACCCTGCTTAATTCGAGTTTCCGAATAGATTCCTTTAAAAAAGTGGAACGGGTGTCTTTGTCAATATTGCTGTATTTAATTTTTCGTCCGGGATTTTGGCCGCAATATTTTAACACGGTCTGCAGGTATTCCTGTTGTTTTCGTGTGCCGTATTTCGCAAAATCGTATTGAATGGATGTCAGAATGTTTTGGTGTATTCTTTGAATATCAGCTAGTTTGTTATCTTCTGCATAAGCCTTAACCACTTCGGGCATTCCCCCTGTAAAAAAATAGAAACGAAGGAATTGTGAAATCTGATTGTGAATGACTTCACTAAACGGTTCTGAAAAATCAAATGCTTCGATGTAGGAAATGAGTTTTTCCTGATTTATTGCCATTAAAAACTCTTTAAACGACATGGGATACATGTAAATAAATTCCACACGGCCAACAGGGATTGGCAGATTCATTTCATTTAATGTGTGGTCAAGTAATGAGCCTGCGCATATCACGTGAAGTTCAGGAATTTTTTCTTTGAAATACCTGAGCGATTGAATGGCCTCCGGGCATGTATTTCATCTATAAAAAAAAGTGTTTGACCAAAGCTGATGTCCTGATTAAAAAGAATGGACAGTTCTGTAATGATCCGGTTTACATCATTATCGAAGAACAGTTTTTTCAGTTCGGGTTTTTCTTCCAGAAAGGGCAGAACCGGAAAACAAGTTATGATGCCATTTTCAGTAGAGACGCTGTTCTTGAATTTGAAATGGGCAATCAACCGAATAAAGAATGGGGAAGCTCTGATGATGCGCTTCCGCCATCAATGGTTGATGAAACTTTTTAATTTGTAATAATGCGCGCATCCCGTCCGAATTTTATAACCTGGCAACTGACGGATTCAGCAAAGAGAAATCCTGCCCGTCCATGCCCGACTTAGTCATTCAGGCGGGTGGGCCGGGCCATTGAATTCCCTATTTCAAAATCGCTGGCTGTGGCTCGCAGGATGGTCTTTTTGCCGGCAAATTTGACAGCGCCAAACATATTTAAACCTGTCAGTATAAAAATCCAAATAGCCAAAGTGGTATCTTTTTTCCGGCGCCCCCTTTAATCCCGTCAGCCGCAATGTAGGCGTTGGGAATTCCCCTTATTTGTTCGGGTGTTTTGGAGGGGCCTCCTATTTCAAATGTATAGGCTTCGTCTATGGTAAAATCACCAAACCTTGAAGAAGTAACCTGATGTCTTACCTCAGACTGACTGTAAAAAAAGGTTTCCCTTAAATTGCCGGTATCGGGTTTGTTTTCCGACAATAACCAGGCAAGATTGGTATTCTGGAGATAGATTTTTTCCGGTTTTTGAAGATAGCTCATCCCTTTTGTTTCGCGTTTCAATAACGAGATAATGCGGGCATGGGCTAAAAGGTCAAGTATTTTAAGTATGGAATTGCGGGGTACATTTATCTGTTCCGATATTTTGGCAATATTGGGCGTAAAAGGTACGGATTGGCTGATGATATAAAGCAGTTTTTTCATGTTACGGACAGTGGTATAGGAAAGGTCCTCAAATGGAGCGATGTCGATATCAAGAACCAGGTTGGTCGTCTCCTGAAGCTTTTGGCCATACAGGTTAATTCCCTCTATAAAAAAGGGATAATAGCCATATTGCAGGTATTCTTTAAATGGTTTATCCATATCGGTTCTGTCATGGTAATCTGCGGAGATTTCATGATGATGCCGGGTTATATCGGATAAATTGACCTGAGGAAATTTCTGTTGATATGCCAATTCCAGAAACTCGCGAAAAGAAAGTCCGGGGAGATAATAGGTTACTGCCCTTCGTGAAAGATCGGCCTGGCCTTTATTAACTTTCAGTATGGAAGAACCCGTTGCTACCATCGTTATATCGGGATAATTATCGTAACTGTTTTTCAGGTCTTTCGACCAATGTTTATACCGGTGTGCCTCATCCAGAAAAAAATGCCTGTAACCTTTTGTATAAAGTGTATCAATTAATTCTACCAGGCGGTAAGTCTCAAAGTAAATATCGTCCAGGCTCAAATAAATTGCTTTTTCTTTAAGCTCTTTTACACGCTGAAGTAGAAATGTGGTCTTTCCTGCTCCCCGATGTCCTTTAATGAGCACTAAAGGTTGACTCCAGTCAATTTCTGAATACAAAAAGCGCTTGAATTCCGTTTTTACCGCTTTTGTTTTTTTTTGTGACAATTTTATCAATCGCTCCATTATTTTGCTTTTTAGAAATAACAAATATACAAAATGTTAATTGCAAAAAGCAAAAATAAAATTTGTTAATTCCTTC
>CAYTDH010000564.1:0-3196 GCA_964436325.1 uncultured Tangfeifania sp. | reverse complement strand
CCTTAATTCCCGGCACTGCCGGGGCTGCGCCCGTTCAAAATATAGGGGCCTACGGACAGGAAGTCAGTCAGGTTATTGAGAGCGTAAAAGGCTATGATCTTGTAAAAAACCAACCCGGAGAAATCCCCGCCGATGCCTGTGCCTTCGCCTATCGCGACAGCGTCTTTAAACGTACATTGAAAAACCGTTTTATCATCACTTCGGTCGTTTTTAAGCTGGAAAAATTTCCGGAATTCAATCTTAGATACGGCCGGTTGAATGAGGAAGTCCAATCACACGGGGAGGCAACCCTTCAGGCCATCCGCGAAGCCGTTATTGCCATTCGGACGGCCAAACTGCCCGATGTTGCAGAAACCGGAAATGCAGGCAGCTTTTTTAAGAATCCTGTTGTTCCGGCTGCGATGGCCCGTCAGTTAAAAGCGGAATATCCGGAACTGCCTGTTTATCCGGCAGGGGATCAACACCAGAAACTGGCAGCAGGATGGCTTGTTCAGCAAGCAGGCTGGAAAGGCCACCGGGAGGGCGACGCGGGGGTTCACCACCAGCAAGCATTGGTGCTGGTCAATCACGGGCAGGCAACAGGAAAAGAAATTTTCGACTTATCGGAAAAAATAAAGGCTTCTGTCTTCCAAAAATTTGGAGTGAAGCTGGCTCGGGAGGTCAATGTGGTATAACCCCTACTTCCAAATTTTCCGTTCATTCAGGGCAGCACGGTAACGGGCAGCATTCCGGTTATGCTCGCGCAGGGTTACAGCAAAATTGTGGTATCCCGAAAAATCTTCGCGGGCACACATAAAGATATAGTTATGGTCCTCATAACTCAACACCGCCTCAAGCGAGGCCCTCTCGGGAAAATTGATGGGTCCGGGAGGCAACCCTGGATTTTTGTAGGTATTGTAGGGGGATTCAATTTCCAAATGCCTATTTAAAATCCTGTTCAGAGAAAAATCACCAACAGCAAATCTTACAGTGGGATCGGCCTGCAACGGAATTCCCCTTTTCAGGCGGTTAATATAAAGACCAGCCACCCGGTGGAGTTCATCGCTTTTGATGGTTTCCTCCTGAACAATGGAAGCCAGAATGGTAACCTCCACAGGAGTCAGTCCAATTTTTTCTGCTTTACTTCTCCGGGATTCATTCCAAAATCGGTCGAATTCCATTTTCATCCGTTCGGCAAATTCCTGAGCAGTGGTGGTCCAGTAAAATTCATAGGTGTTCGGAATAAACATGGCTTTAAAAGTTTCCGAAGTGAACCCCAATTCTTCGATGAGTTTTTCATCGTAAAACAAATGCAAAAGGGCAAGGGAATCCGCCTCAATATATTTGCTGACCTTCCCGGCCAGTTCTTCTTTGAACCGCACATTATTAAAGGTTACATCGAGCGGAGCCTGCCGACCTGAACGCAACATATTAACAATCTGATTGGTGTTCATTCCCTCTTTGAGCAAATACCTTCCGGGTTTGATGGCGTTGGGGTAATTCTTCTTTTTGGAGACCCACCTGAAGGCTTTGTAATTCAACAGGGCGTCAGTGGCCTGAAGGGTATCGATCACCTGATCGTGGGTGGCTTCCTCAGGTATGATGATCACTTGTTCCGTTTTAACATTGGCTTCAAAAACATAACGGTAAAGCTGGTAGGCACGGATGCCAACCACGAGCAGGGCAATGGAAAAAAAGATGATGATAAATTTTCCAACCCGCGGGAATAACAATAATTTGCTTTTCTTATTGATGGCCATAACTTGTTCGCAAAGATAAAAATTTTAAATGAATGTCATTTTTTCATTTTTGCCCCTCTGACAGGGAAACGGATGAATTATTTCACTCTAATTTCACTAAATTCGCACATTCAAACAAAATAATACAAGAACCATGCAATATGCAAATCTTTCACAAGACATTTATTTTTTAGGGTACAACGATCGGCGCACACACCTTTTTGAAAACATCTGGCCCATACCTCATGGAATATCCTACAATTCTTACCTGATAGTGGATGAAAAAATTGCGTTGATTGACACGGTAGAACGCTCGTTCATTGATGATTACCTCGACAACATCCAGGAAATCATTGGCGACCGCCCTATCGACTACCTGGTAATCAACCATATGGAGCCCGATCATTCGGGAGCATTAAAGGCCATTGTGCAACGCTACCCCGAAATCACCCTGGTTGGAAATAAAAAAACCTTCGGGTTTGTGGAAAGTTTTTACATGAAACCGGAAAAGGTACACATGGTGCATGATAACGATGTGCTTGAACTGGGCAAACACCGGCTCCAGTTTCAAACCATCCCCATGGTACACTGGCCCGAAACCATGGTAACCTTCGAGGAGACCAATAAAATCCTCTTCTCCGGTGATGCCTTTGGAAGCTACGGTACACTTGACGGGGGAATTTTCGACGATGAAATCAACCTGGATTTTTATGAGATTGAAGTCATGAGGTATTTCACCAACATTGTGGGGAAGTATTGCCCCCATACGCAACGGGCCATCAAAAAACTGGCTCCGCTCGATATTCAAATGATTGCTGCAACGCATGGCCCCATATGGAGAACCGACCTCGACTGGGTCCTGAAGCGGTATAACAAATGGAGCTCCTACGACCTGGATAAGGGCGTTGTTATTGTTTACGGCTCCATGTATGGAAATACCCAGAAAATGGCTGAAGTGATTGCCCGGCAACTGGCGGTGCGCGGCATCAAAAACATCCGGGTATATGATGCATCCAAAACCCATGCTTCATATATCATCAACGATATATTTAAATACAAAGGTTTTATTGTGGGAAGCCCGGCCTACAACAATGCCCTGTTTCCCAATGTACAGATATTGCTCTCTACCATCGAACACATGGCACCAAAAAATCATTACCTCGGAATCTTCGGCAATTATGCATGGAACGGGGGGGGTGTAAAAAACCTGAAACTCTTTGCAGAAAAAATTAAGTGGGAACAGGTTTATGAGCCGGTGGAAGAAAAAGGAGCCCTCAAACAAAACAATAAGGACCATCTCCTTCAACTGGCCAATGCCATGGCCGACAAACTGAATGAAGATTACCCGGAAGGATAAAAGGATATCTGCAGATGGCTTTGATAGGTTTCACAGATAGACACTATAACGATATCGCATTCTGGTGTCATTTCGAGATTGCACCCAAAAATAAATTTTGGGCATAATGAGGGAATGACAG
>CAYTDH010000563.1:0-3204 GCA_964436325.1 uncultured Tangfeifania sp. | reverse complement strand
GGGCCAGTCCGGAAGAGAGGTGTGCGGTTTCAACGGGTCCGTTGAGGATACTGGCATCCTGTTTGCGGACGGCCTCAATAAAATTTGCAATGTGCGCATCAGTACCTCCGGCACCACGTGCCATTCCAGAAGCTTCTTCCTCACCATCGTCTCCTGAAACACCGGGTTCTCTGTTTTGCCCCAGATAGGTTTTAAACTTACTGTATCCATCAACCACCAAAATACCCTTTTCGCCGTAGAAAATATTCCCTACGGTAACACCCTGCTCGGTATTGGTGCACCATGGACGCACTTCAAACTGGATAATTTTATCCTCTTCGGGGTAGTTATATACCGAGGTTAATACTTCAGGCACCTCTTTGGCATCATCCCAGAGGAATTTACCGCCCATGGAAGTGATTTGAGTAGGCAGGCCCACATCCAGTCCCCACATGCAGAGGTCGGTTTCGTGGATTCCCTGGTTGCCAACATCACCATTGCCATAGTCCCAGTGCCAGTGCCAGTCGTAGTGTACCAGATTCCGGGTAAACGGGCGCATGGGTGCCGGACCGGTCCAGAGGTCGTAATCCAGTCCTTCAGGAACAGGAGAAAATCCTTTATCGCCTATACTGGGTCTCCAGCGGAAAACCAAACCGCGTGCCATGTATACCCTTCCGATGTACCCATCACGAAGTAGCTGAATTGCTTTATTTATGGAAGGTGAGCTTCGCAACTGGACACCATGCTGGACGATCCGGTTGTATTTCTGTGTGGCCTCTACCATTTTACGTCCTTCCCAGATATTATGGGAACCGGGCTTTTCCACATAGGAATCTTTTCCCGCCTGGCAGGCCCAAATGACCGTAAGCGCATGCCAGTGATTGGGTGATGCGATGCTAACCACATCAATGTCTTTATCATCAATCACCCTGCGAAGGTCTTGCTCAAGACTGACATCCTGATTGTATTTTTCCTTGAAATCTTTTTGGCGCTCCTTCAAAATGTTCATGTCCGGATCACACAAGGTGGTAACCTGAACATTATCCTGAACCATTAATCCGGAAACATGACTTTTCCCCCGGCCGTTGAGTCCCAGCACAGCCGCATTAATACGGTCGTTGGCGCCAAACACCCTGGCTGAAATAACATTGGGGGCAATAATGGCTCCTGAACCGGCAGCCGCTGTCTTCTTAATAAATGTTCTTCTTGATTCTTTCATTGGTTGCTATTTTTTATGTTAACGAAAAAAGTACCTGAAAATTCAAATTTAATCTCATTGATTTTATAACTGACAATTTTGAAATCCATCCATTTTAAATAGAATGAAATCTTTCGTAAATAATTCACCTCGAAACATAAATAAGATGATTCTGAAATCCATTTTTTATCCCTCATTAAAAAAATATAATCTGTTTTTACTAAAACCAGACATAATATAAACCATTTTTAGTTCATTATCCCAAAGCCGTTAACGTTAACGAGAATACAACATTAAACATACAGGATATTTTTTAAAGAAACAATAGTTTTAAATCTGTTTTACAGCTAGTCAAAAAATCTTATTGAAATATTCCCAATTTTGTTGCAGAAAAATTTATTTATGAGCAATGTCAGACATGGCTTAATCTTTGGTTTTTAGACATGTTGACAGTATAATACTCTTAAAATCAGTATTCCGGAGACATTTTGACCTGACAGACCGGTCAAACCGATCTGGCGTAATCTTTGTTTAGCTATTGAAAAAAGCAACAGCAACATGAACTATAAAGACTACTACAACATACTAGGGGTTTCAAAAAATGCCAGTCAGGAGGAGATAAAAAAGGCCTACCGGAAACTGGCGGTGAAATACCATCCTGACAAAACCCAGGGGGATAAAAATCTGGAAGAACGATTTAAGGAAATCAGCGAAGCCTATGAGGTTTTGCGTGACCCGGCCAAGAGAAAAAAATACGATCAACTGGGCGCCGACTGGAAGCAATATGAAAATGCCAGCGCAGGACCTGGTTTTTCAGGTTCCTGGGGCAGCGGTGCGGACAACAGATCCTATCATTTTGAGGGCGATCTGGGCGATCTATTTGGAGGCTCAGGAGGGAAAGGGGGTTTTTCCGATTTTTTCAATGCCTTTTTCGGCAATATGGGGAGCAGCCGGGGTGGATTCGGAAGCCGTCAGCCATCATTCAAAGGTCAGGACCTGAAAACGGAAATGGAAATATCCCTGTATGAAGCCTATCATGGCACCTCACGAATCATAATGGTGGATAATGAAAAACTGAGAGTGAATATCAAACCGGGAACCCATGACGGACAGGAACTCCGGATTAAAGGGAAAGGAAGTCCCGGAGCGGGCGGCGGTCCCAATGGCGACATTTATGTGAAAATAATAGTGCAGGGGGATGCTCATCACAAAGTGGAAGGAAATAACCTCGAATACAAAGCGGATATTGATTTGTACACTGCCGTTCTGGGCGGGAAAGTAGTTATCAACACCCTGGCAGGAAGGCTGAATGTTCCCATTCCGAAAGGCTCCCAGAATGGCAGCAGACTGAGACTAAAAGGAAAAGGCATGCCTGTTTATGGCAAACCAGGGATGAATGGTGACCTTTATGTGAAACTGAATGTGGTTATCCCGAAAAATTTAAGTCATGAAGAGGAAAAACTCTTCCAGAAGCTCCGGGATATCAAAAACCATTCGGTTTTTAGCCACAACTGAGTATGGGAATTCTCTCAAACATGATTCCGGAGAATTCCTTTTAATTGGTTTTTTTCAACCAACCCGGATTGCCTCCAGACGATCCCACCATTCTTAAAAAGCGCAAGGGTGGGTACCCCGCGTATTTGAAAACGTCCGGCAATCTGTGGGTTTTTGTCGACGTCAATCTTGATAATTTTTACTGATATCCGATTAAAATTATATTTTAAGACCAGATTTTTCAATTCATTGGAATTCTTTCAGAATGACAGATTAAATATTCCTGCCATTGGCAGTCTTCGGAAGCAACCTGTCGAACAATCCTCCGGCATCCCTAACGAAGATTCACCCGCAGGTGATGAACAGATTACTTCGCTCCCTTAATCAAAATGCCATGTTATTTAAACAGATTGCTTCGCTCCCTTCGTCCGCTACCAATGACATATTTTCACAAACAGCTCATAATGAAATAATTCAGAAACTCGCACTCTGATGTCATTTCGACGACGCAGGAGGAGAAATCTCTTGAATCA
>CAYTDH010000562.1:0-3221 GCA_964436325.1 uncultured Tangfeifania sp. | reverse complement strand
GGAGGTTGCTTGTTGCTTGTTGCTGGTTGCTGGTTGCTTGTTGCTGGTTGCTGGTTGCTTGTTGCTGGTTGCTTGTTTGATTTGTGGGGGATATTGGATTCGCTTCGCTCGGAAGGGGGGAGGAGGTTGTCGTGGTTGGGGTGTGCGAAGGATAGGGGTATCGCTTTGCTCGGGGGATTTTGCACCGTGGCTTTAGCCCGGTGATTAAGGGTTTTACTCCTTCTACTCCTTATTTTTTTAAGGGACTATCAGGGTTTCTCCCACGGGGAACCGGGAGCTCGGAATTTTGTGAATGGGAAGGACAAATGCGCAACCGGGACCGAAATACCGGTCATAAACCGAAAAATAAGCGTCCGGGCATGATTGCGTTCTCCTCCCGAATAATTGTGAACACCATCTACCACATCATAATCGATTAAATCGCCATTCACAGAGACAAGGAGTTTCCAGTCTTTATAAAAAAGAGTAGTTGCCCCCAGTCCCAGTGAGAAGTGAGCGACATGACCCCGGTTTTGGTCTGTTTTTTCCCAAATGACTGCATTTCCTCCCTCCGGTACTTCCTCGTATTTCACCTGGGTGCCGAAGAAATTCATTCCTGCCCCCAGTTCAGCATAGGGTTTTACCTGAAGTTCAGGTATACCAGAAGATGGCCTTTTTAAAGGGAAATAGCGGATGAATGCCAAAACCGATGTGCTTTGGTTATCATACCTTACCGGGAGATCGGTATTGATGTTCCGGAAGGCGGTTTGCAAACCGTTCGCTGAAAAATAGGGGCGGTCGGTAGAGCCGGAAAGGGGATAAAAGCCCAGGCTTAACCCGGGTTCCCAATTTTCGCTCAGGGCATAACTGGCCGAGAGGCTGAAAGATGGTCCGGGTTGATGGGTGAATTCATCCTGAAGGGGTTTAAAATTCCGGCGTAGCTCGGTTAAGAGCAGGGCTGCCCCTAACTGTCCTGTTACCGACAGATTTTTTTCCCGGAGGCCCCCAATGGGATTGGCCTGAAGTGGTGTGGTGGTGAATGGGGTTAGATAAATAATGCCTGCAATTACCAACGCTTTTAATGTCCTCATATTGTCCGTCCCCGTTGAATCGATACTTTTGGTATTAATAGAGAGGCAAAGATAATTGAAAAATGGGGAAATTGAGAAATTGATAAATTGATAAATGGACAAATTGTGAAATTGATAAATGGACAAATTGTGAAATTGATAAATTGTGAAATTGAGAAATTGATCAATTGACAAATTGTGAAATTGATAAATGGACAAATTGTGAAATTGAAAAATTGAGAAATGGTGAAATTGAGACGCAGATTATTATGAAGTTAATGATTTGAAGGAGACGTTTGGAAGCCGAAAAGGATGATTAAATTATGATGGATTTGCCTGAAGGCAAAAAGAGGATAACCGAAAAAGAAGGAATGTGCGAAGAAATGAAGAAAGAAGGAACAACATTTCCATGGGAATTTGACTTTGATGGATCAGATTCCTATGCAGGTTGGAGTTGTTGAACGGAACGGGGACTTGACAGGGTCCGCGAGGACCTGTCAACGTTGGAAGAGTCATTTCATCTGCGGATATTTTTTTGCTGATGGTTTTTCAGCCATGTATTTCACCCGTAACCCAAATATTGGTCACCATCTTTTGGTGACGGAGAGGCGCAGGCCGGTGTTGGCAGTAATGGTATTGCCGCTGTCGAATGCGGCGGACAAGCCGATTTCTATTGGAAATTCAGGGTTGATATAGTCGAATTCCAGCAGTCCGGAAGTTTGGGTTCGGCTGGGGTCAAACGGGGCTCCGTAGTTCCCGTAATGGTGGATATAGGTGATGAGTCCTTTCCAGTGGAGATGGGGCGTCAGGAGCCCTTTGATTCCGAGGTGATGCGCTCGGAAGCGGGTGGAGGCAAGGGCCTTTCCCGAAGTGGGGATTCCCTTATCATTGAGTTGAACGGGGAAGAAGAGGGGGGAGCTTATCGTTTTTTGATGGTAGGTAAATCCTGACCTGTATACTCCATGATTATAATAGTTGTCGTTTTCCTGGCGTATCCATCGTTCCTGGTCTTCATTCCACATGTAAAACGAATCACGGATACTTTGTTGCATCGTGTGCGTGTATTCATAGAGGATATCGGTGATGATTGGGTTGCCTTTCCGGAGGTTGAGGTGGATTCCAAGGAGGTTGTCGGGCCAGTTGCGCCAGTTGACGCCGGAGAAATCTTCGAAAGGATGGCTCAGGTAAAAGGTGAGCGCCGATTTCTCCCACTGTTTTTTGACTTCCAGTTGGTAAGTTCCTAACTGGTTGCCGGCTACATTGTTTTGGTCTGTTTGCGGAAAGGTTTCGTCCCCGGCGGAACCACGGATATAATACCAGTAGGCTTTGAGGGTTTCGGGCATGGCGCCAATGCGTTCATCGGGGGAGGTGCCGCCCCACATGACAACGTGTTCTGCCCCCATACGGATATCCCATCCGGAGCCGGGGGTGACCTTAAAATAGAGCAATTTGTGATGTATTTGCGGGCTGTCGACGTAACGGCTGTCGTTGAGAAAACCCTCGTCGTATTCGCCGCGGAAGCTGAGCCATTTTCCGGCAAAAGGAAGCGGTTTGAAACCTATGGTTGAGAGGCGGATCATGGGCCAGGGACGGGCGTTCCCGCTGCGTGCAAGGTTGCCGTTGGTGGTGGAGAGTCCGGCATGCCTGAGGGGGTCGTGAAACATGCCTCCTTTTAGCTCCCAGCCTTTGAAAGCGAGGGCAGCAAAGGCCTGGTTCAGTTGCCACGTGGTGGTTTCGCCCAGTGCCGCAATCCCATTGGCTCCCCACGACCACGAAAAACGGCTTTCAGGATTCATATTATGGGGTTTCCCGAGGTATACATCGGTGAGGTTAACGAATGACTGCTGATGTGGAACCTTTCCGTGCTGGTTGGCCCTCAGCCATAAGGGAAGAATGCTGTCGGTGGCCGAAAGAGTGGTGTTGGTGAGGGTAATGTCAACGTTTTTTTGGGCGCTCAATCCGGAGAGGGTGAGCAACAGGATAATTGAAATGAATAGGTGTTTTGTCATAAAGCGTTTTTTGGAAGGGCTAAAGTACAAATTTCGTTGGAATTACGATCCACAGAGATAGGATGATCCACAGATGTCGCAAATGACACACAGATGAACACAGATAGGATGATCCACAGATGGACGCAGATGACACACAGATGAACACAGATAGGATGATCCA
>CAYTDH010000561.1:0-3226 GCA_964436325.1 uncultured Tangfeifania sp. | reverse complement strand
TTAGATTCGCAAAAAATATAAATAAAGGGTCATTTTGTTTATTTTTGGTTTGGTTTTGTTATTGTATTTTTATTTGCTGATTTGTAGATTGTTTGGTAGTTAAATCATCAAAATCATCAAAATGACTAAATCCTTTTTTATTCTGAGAACCGTCTTAGCCGTTTTAATGCTTGTTTTCTCTTCATGCACCAAAGAAAGTGCTGATGGACTAAAAGAGACTTTTAAAAACCCCCCGGAAGCTTCCAAACCCGGTGTTTACTGGTATTTTATGGATGGAAATCTTAGCCGTGAAGAGATGACCAAAGACCTGGAATCCATGAAGGAAGCGGGTATAAACAATCTCATTTTTCTGGAGGTGGGAATTGGGGTACCCCGCGGGTCTGTTGATTTTATGAGCGAAGAGTGGCAGGAAATGTTTGTACATGCGGTTCGCGAAGCTGAGCGACTGGGCATCCGGATATTGCTGGGTGCAGGACCGGGCTGGTGTGGAAGCGGTGGTCCGTGGGTAAAACCGGAAGAGTCGATGAAACACCTGGTTTTTAGCCAAACAGACGTGGAGGGAGGTGGAAAAGTGGACGTGCAACTTCCCATTCCCGAACAACGAAGTACGGTCTGGCATAATATGAAAAACCCGTATTACGAAGATGTAACAGCCTATGCCATTCCCCGGTTGGTGAAACCATTAATCGGTGACATCAATGAAAAAGCGCTCTATGAACGTGACCCGTATTCCTCTAAACCGAATGTAAAACCTTATTTGCCGTCACTTTCCCGGTACGATGAGCCCCCGAAGGACAGCGTTTTGGAGCAGGAGGATATTCTTAATGTTTCGGAATACATCAATGAAGACGGCCGGCTGGTTTGGGATGCCCCCCCAGGAGACTGGACAATTATCCGCATGGGGAAACGGGTAACGGGAGCAAGCACGCGGCCCTCGCCTGAACCTGTTATTGGACTTGAATGCAATAAGTTGGACTCCAATGCCTTTAAACACCACTTGAAGAATTATACAGATGTTTTACTTGAGAAAACAGCTCCCCGTAAAGAAGGCGTTGGATGGACCGGTTTCCATATGGACAGTTGGGAAAGCGGAGCACAAAACTGGACAGAAGGGATCGTTGAGGAATTCAAAAAACGAAGGGGCTACGACCCTGAGCCGTGGTTCCCGGCATACACCGGACGCGCAGTGGAAAGTGTGGAAGCGACTGAGCGTTTTCTTTGGGATTTGCGCCAGACGTGCAAAGAGTTGCTTCTGGAGAACCATGCTGAGTTCGGGAAAAGATACGCCCATAAAAACGGGTTGGAACTGACCATAGAACCTTACGATATGAACCCGGCGGGAGACCTTGATTTGGGCTCGGTGGCCGATGTGATTATGGCCGAATTCTGGAGCAAACGGTTTGGGTATGTTACCCATTATGCCGTGGTGCAGGCAACCTCCATCTCCCATATTTCAGGCCAGCCTGTTGTTGCAGCTGAAGTGTTTACATCCAATAACAACGAGGCCTGGCAGGAATATCCCTGGTCGATGAAGGACCAGAGCGACTGGGCGCTGGCTCACGGCATCAACCGCTTTGTTTATCATACTTTTGCCCACAAACCCCTGGGCGACGAATACCGCCCGGGAATGACCATGGGACCCTATGGTGTCCATTGGGACAGGGGCCAAACCTGGTGGCCAATGGTGGAAGCTTATCATGAATATATCAGCCGCTGTTCACACATGATGCAACAGGGGCAGGCGGTTTCCGATATTCTGTATCTTACCCCCGAAGGCGCACCGATGGTATTTACTCCTCCGGCAGATGCCATGGAAGAAAATGGGGCCATCCCCGATAAAAAGGGATACGGTTTCGACGGATGCTCTCCTCTAATGTTCATGGAAGGCGCTGACGTGGAAAACGGGAAAATTGTATTCCCCGGAGCCACTTCTTATGAGATAATGGTATTGCCTTACTTTAAAACCATGACCCCGGAGTTGCTTGAAAAAATTACTTCATTGGTAGAAAAAGGTGCAAAAGTCATTGGAATACCGCCGCTAAAATCGCCCAGCCTGACAGATTATCCCGACTGTGATGAAAAGGTGAAGCAGATGGCCGAAGGATTGTGGGGATCGCTGGATGAGCCTCAGGAATTAACGGAGAGAAAACAGGGTGAGGGTGCTGTCTATTGGGGAGGGAATCTCCGGTCAGGATCGCTTTATCCATCCTATAAAAGTACTGTTGAATTGTTATCCAGACTGAATATTCCGGCAGATTTTAAATCGGGCAACAATACCATCCGTTTCGGTCATCGCCGAACGGCAGATAAAGACATTTATTTCATTGCCAACCGGACCGGTGAAGCCCAAAAAACAAACTGTACGTTCAGAGCATCCGGTACTCCGGAAATATGGTCGGGAGTAGATGGCAGTACACGACACCTTCAGCAATACAAAACCAAGGATGGAATGACTACAATCGACCTGAAGTTTGTGCCCTTCGAAAGTTATTTCATCGTTTTTAACCGGAACGCGGCAAATAAAAGTGAAACCGGAAATGGTAAGGCCAATTTCCCGGTCTTCACTACACTGAAAACCATAGAAGGCCCGTGGGATGTTTCGTTTGACCCAAAATTCGGAGGACCGGAAAATATTGTTTTCAATCAACTTCAGGATTGGACCCAACATGAAATGCGCGGAGTAAAATACTATTCAGGAATTGCAACCTACAAGAAGAAGATCGATGTTGAAGCGTTAGGGGATAACAAATATTTCATCGATCTGGGAGTTGTAAATGACATTGCACGCGTGAAGCTGAACGGGAAAGACATTGGGGTCGTTTGGTGTGCTCCCTGGAGAATTGATGTATCTGAAGCGCTCAGGGAAGGCGAAAACCAACTCGAAATTGAAGTAGCCAATCGCTGGATTAACCGCTTGCTGGGAGACCGTCAGGAACCCGACAGAAATGTGCGGACCGTGAAATTCAAGGATGGATTAATGGGAGGACAAGAATACCAAACCGGCAGATATACCTTTACCACAAGCGCTGCAATGCGATCGTTTCATTTCAGCGAACCAATTCCTTCGGGATTGGTAGGGCCGGTTACTATTCAGGGAGTTGTGGATTATTTTCATTGAACGAATATTTTGATGTTCTTTTGTCTTCCCGTTTCACAATGGCTGAAAAATGTTTAACTTTCTCACTTTTATCAATCATGCCAGTTTCTTCATCTACTTTGTAATCCA
>CAYTDH010000560.1:0-3232 GCA_964436325.1 uncultured Tangfeifania sp. | reverse complement strand
AAAATTTTGAAAATCTTTAATTTTTAATGGCCTCAAATAGAAAACAATAAACTATTTCTGAAAAAGTCAATACCCAAACCATTTTTTTTTTAACTATTTTTTCGCAAATTTTGCTTTGGGAATTAAAAGGGAAATTTTGTAGAACTTCGAAAATCCAACGATTTGAATGAGTAAGGAACACATTACTGCGTGGGAAAAATGCCTTAACATTATAAGAGATAATGTACCGGGAAGTAGTTACAAAACATGGTTTGAACCTATCGAGCCGGTAAAACTCGAAGGAAATGTTTTAACCATCCAGGTGCCCAGTGCTTTTTTTTATGAATATCTTGAAGAGCAATTCATTGACATTTTGCGGAAAACCCTCCGGATGGTTTTGGGCAATGGCGCCAAGTTGGAGTACAATGTTGTGATGGGAAACCGCCAAAATGGCGAATCACCGTATACCGTCAGTTATCCGACCAACAATAATTCGAAAATTGAGAACCAGCCGCTGACCATTCCTTTTAAGGCGGGTGAAAAGAAATCCATAAAAAATCCTTTTATCATACCTGGTATTCAGAAGCTGCAAATTGATCCGCAGTTGAAACCGGATAATACATTTGAAAATTTTGTGGAGGGAGATTGTAACCGGCTGGCCCGGAGTGCAGGATATGCCGTAGCCCGCGATCCGGGGGGTACTGCCTTTAACCCGTTGATGATTTATGGCAATTCGGGACTTGGAAAAACACACCTCGGACAGGCCATCGGCATTGAAGTAAAGGAGCAAATGCCCGATAAGGTTGTCCTCTACGTGAATGCCAATAAATTTCAGACCCAGTTTACCGAAGCCACCCGCAACAACAACAGAAACGATTTTCTGCATTTTTATCAAATGATTGACGTACTCATCCTCGATGATGTGCATGAATTTGCCGGAAAGGAAAAAACGCAGGAAACCTTTTTTCATATTTTTAACCATCTGCACCAAACTGGAAAACAACTTATTCTGACTTCCGATAAGCCTCCTATCGAACTAAAAGGGATGGAACAGCGTCTTCTTTCAAGGTTTAAGTGGGGGCTTACGGCTGACTTGCAAACGCCTGATTTTGAGACTCGAATGGAAATCCTCCGCCGAAAAGTCTACAATGACGGAATCGCCTTGACCGATGAGGTTCTTGAATATATTGCCTCACATGTAGCGAATAATGTACGCGAATTGGAAGGTGCGCTGGTTTCATTGCTGGCTCAGTCTATGCTCAACAAGCGTGAAATTACCCTTGACCTTACCGCCAGTCTCATTAATAAACTGGTGAAAAATTCGCGGAGAGAACTCTCCATTGAATACATTTCGAAGGTGGTTTGCGATTATTTCGATATGCCGGTGGAAGCCTTGCAAACCAAAACCCGGAAACGGGAAATTGTGCAGGCCCGCCAGATTACGATGTTTTTTTCCAAAAACCTTACAAAATACTCTCTGGCCAGTATCGGTTCGCAAATCGGAAATAAAGATCACGCCACGGTCCTGCATGCCTGCAAAACCGTGAATAATCTCAAAGATACGGATAAAAATTTCCGGTAGTACGTGGAGGATATCGGGAAAAAATTAGCTCTTTGAGAAATTTTTCCGGAATGAGAAGCCCGGGAGATTCTTTTTGCCTTAGGGTGTGTAATGAATTAAGTTAGCTGATAAACATTTTTAGATTTCATTTATTCAACGAGTTATAAAATATCTTCAGGCAGATTATTCTATTACACCCCCTTAACTGCCCTTTTCCCGCATCGACAGGGGTGTTTTTTTTAGTATCTTTTCTTAATCTCTTTTATCCATGCTTTTTCTTATTGCCAGTATCATCTCCTCAACTGCCATTTATGTGATATTCCGCTGGGCCAAAAATTTTTCGTGTCCGCTCGATGGACTTATTACCATAAATTATCTTACCGCCACGATCCTGGGGTTTGCCGTGCTCATGCGCCTGGATATCCGGCCATTCCTGGAAAATAACCAATGGATTCCTTTTGCGGCAGGGCTTGGTCTTCTCTATATCCTCATGTTTTTCCTGATTGGTACCTCGGCTCAAAAAGCCGGCATAACCGTAACAACCCTTGCCAATAAATTATCGCTTGTTTTCCCGGTGTTTTTTTCCCTGTTTTGGTTTGATGAGCAAATTACTCCCCTGAAAATAGCAGGAATCATAGGTGCAATTGCATCCGTCCTGCTGACGCTTTTTAAAAAGGATGTTAAAAGGACCAACCTTTTCTACTTTATGTTGCCACTTCTTATTTTTTTTGGGAGTGGATTTATCGATTCCTATATCAAATATATACAAACCCTGCAGATAACCGATCAGTTGTCGGCGGCATTCGCTTCTTTTGTCTTCTTTACGGCCTTTCTCCTTGGAATCGCGACAAATACCGTAAAAATAAAAAATCGGAAAGTCCGTCTCCACCTGCCGACTTTACTTCTGGGGACCCTTTTGGGTATGGCCAATTTTGGTTCGCTCTATTTTGTACTGAAAGCGCTTACCCACAGTAAACTGGAGAGTTCACTCGTTTTTGCCTTAAATAACATGATGATTGTGGCCCTTTCCGCACTGGTGGGGTTTTTCATTTTCCACGAAAAACTGAACCGGATAAATTTTGTGGGAATTGCCCTCGCTCTTGTCAGCCTTTACCTTCTCTTGTGATTTCTTTTTACCTTTGTTGACCAGTTGAATAAAAGAACATCAGCAATTGAAATGCAGGATACCTATAAAACCATAACCGGTAAAAGTGAAGGATATTTTAAGGATAAAGGCAGTAAGTTTATTGCCCTTGCTTTCCCTGTCGGTAAGGAAGAAGAGATAAAAGAGCACCTTGAACGGATTAAGAAGGAACATCATAATGCGCGGCATCATTGTTATGCATGGCGACTGGGCCAGGAAGAGATTGCTTTCCGCGCCAACGATGACGGCGAACCGTCTTCCACGGCAGGAAGACCCATTCTCGGGCAGTTACAGCGTTTTGAAGTCACCGATATCCTGGTTGTGGTGGTTCGCTATTTTGGTGGTACGCTGCTGGGAACCAGCGGACTCATCAATGCCTATAAAACCGCAACTGCCGATGCACTCCAAAATGCCAAAATCGTAACCCGAACCATTTTACGATCGTTTCACCTTCATTTTAAATATCCGCAGATGAATGATGTGATGCAAATTCTGAAACAGCAAAACCTTCAAATTACAGGAACCCGCTTTGAAATCGAATGTGACCT
>CAYTDH010000559.1:0-3242 GCA_964436325.1 uncultured Tangfeifania sp. | reverse complement strand
GTTTGCGCGTAAGAATTTCCGGCAAAACTTCCCAGAAAAGAAATCAATACGATAACAACAGTTAGTTTCATGATCATCAGCATTTTAAACAACCGGGGGAAATAAGTCCCCCAAAAAGGTTTTCCTTTTAAATTTTTCATACTTTTGTTATGTTTTAGTTATAAAATACCCTGTATGATTCTACAGGGGTGTTTTTTAATTGCAGGGAAATGTTGGCGCATTTCCCTGTTTCTTTCAGGTTTTTTTTCTCATATCATAGGCATATACGTTTTGGTTATTCGTTTTTTTTGTGGCATTATTTTTTCTTTTCAATGATGATGCGCTGCCGGGAAAAAGTGCCGTCGGGGGATTTTTCCCGGGGCACTTTACGCCAGTCAATGGGAGTGGCTATCTTTAGCAAATCAAGAATTTGCCAGAGCGTTTCATCCATAAACGTGGCGGTGTAGGTATACTCTTTGGCTGCTTCATCGGCAAAATCGATGTCTACATTGTACCAGCGGCTCAGACGCCGGGCTATCTGTACGATGCTTTCGTTTTTGAATACCAACTTGCCGTCTTTCCAGGAGATGTATTTTTCAATATCCTCCCGGGTGGAGAATATTTCCCCTGATACCGGGTTGTAGCTCACATGCTGTCCGGGCTGCATGGACCCTACCGTTTCAAATTGATCATCCGGACCTTTCTTTTCAACCACTACCTTTCCCTCCACCAGGGTAGTGGAAACGACCGGTTCTCCGGAATAGGCAAATACATTAAATGCAGTGCCCAGGGCCTTGACATTCCAGTTCCGGGTTTTTACAATAAAGGGCCTTTCGGGCTGGTGAACCACCTGAAAATAGGCTTCCCCGGTTAAATAAACCGTTCGCGATTCTTCGGAGAAAAAACGGGGGTATTGCAGCTTGCTCCCGTGGTTCAGGAAAACTTCCGAACCATCCGAAAGCTGAATCCGGGTTTTGGACCCTATGGGAGCAACAATTTCCAGAGAATCAACCGATAATTGGGACATGCCCGCTGTTATTGCCGGCGAACGGCTCCACGTGTAAATCAGAAGTCCCAGGACCGGAATTAGCAAGATGGCTGCCGCCCGGACCAGCCAGGTGCTGAGCTTGCGAACAGCCGGTTTTTGGTAGACTTCGGGATGCGAAAGGTGTATCTTATGATGAATTTTATCCAGTAAAGGGCCAAATCGTTCATCGCCCGATGAGGGGCTGCCGGTATCATAGGATTTCCAGTTTTCAAATCCCCATTCCCTGCTCCCGGGGCTAAGGGATTCTTTCCGCACCCACTGAAGAACTTCTTCGAGCTCCTCAGGGGTGCACTGGTCGTTTAAAAATTTCTGAAGTGTATCTTTTTTCATTTTTTCAAAAATGGTGCCTCCCTTTTCTTCAGGGAGGCACATGGGTCTCTGTAAACTAAACTAAACTAAACTAAACCTTTCTCTCGAATAGCGTATGATGAATAATTTTGAAGTAATACGTTTAACCAAAAGAAAGGGACTATTGATTTTTAATTTTTTTTTTGAATTTACACGAAAAGCGACAAAAAAAGGGCATTTATCACCAGTCCGGTATCGAGTTTTGAACGGAGGAATGCTAAAACCGAAACCAAATGGTTTTTGACAGTGTTGGGCGAGATTTGGAGTTTTTGGGCAATCTCTTCGTGGGTCAGCCCCTGCTCCCTGCTTAACAGATAAATCTCTTTCTGTCGGGGGGAAAGTTGTTTCAGAAGCTCTGCCACCTGTTGGTTTAACTCCCTGTAATGAATCTCGTCGATGATTTGGTCGGCATGGAGAATTTGCTGCCGGTTTTTGAGGTGCTCAAGGTATTTTTGTTCGTTTATTCTTTTGCGCAGCAGGTTAATGGTGGTGTTGTAGGCAATGGTGAAAAGAAACGTTTCGAAAGAAGCACTGGAATCTATTTTTTCCCTCGATTCCCAGATTTTAATGAAAACTTCCTGCACGATCCCTTCAGCGTCATTTTCCTGTTTGATGTACTGCAATACAAACCCAAACAACCGCTGGCAATATTTTTCATAGATGGCATCAAATGCCACCAAATCCCCCTGTTGCAGAAGACGAACATGGTCTTTATGTGAATTATTTCTGCCCAAATCAAGAAGTTGACGGGTATAAAAAAAGATAAAATAAATCATTTTTCAAAGAAGTTGGGGTTGCTTGTTGCCCCGATTCGTTCCTCATCGGGATTAGTTCGCCCGGCAACATCCGGTTCATTTCATTCCCGGATGTTGGGGCTCACTTAACTTGTGGCTTGTTGATTTGTGGATGTAGTTAATATCGCTTCGCTCGGGAGTTTTTTGTTCTGTGTTTGGTGTTCTGTGTTTGGTGTTCAGTGTTTGTTTGCTTGCGGATGTGGTTTATATCGCTTCGCTCGGGGAATTGTTCTTTGTTCTGTGATTAGTGTGAAAAGGATTTTTGCACCGTGGCTTTAGCCCGGTGATCAAGGTTTGTACCCCCCCTCTCTCTCCCCACACTCCTCCTATCTGAGCAATTGTTGGTTAGTGTTTGGTGTTTGGTGTTGGTTTGCGAGTGTGGTTTGTGTCGCTTCGCTCGGGGAGGTGTTTGTTTTTCGTTTTTCATTTTTCGTTTGACTTGTTGCTTGTTGTTGGTTTATCTGCGAAACTGGGTTTATTACCAATGGCAGTTTCAAACAACGCTTGTCATCTTGGTCCGTCCGGTAGGCATTGAAAATCCCCCGTCAGGCATTATAGATCCCTTGTCTGGCAAAGCAAATCCGTTGAAACTAATTGACTTATAGTAATCCATGCCAAAGGAATTGTGGAAAAAACCGGGATTTTCCTGGACTACCGTCGGTGTCGCTTCAAGCGACGCCGACGGTCAAGGACTACTACCGTTGGATCATTTTGGAACGACACTAATGGTCATTGACCCAATCTGCGTAATCTGCGTAATCTGGTTAATCGTGGTTCAGACTTTTTGGGGAATGGTTAAATGGTTAAATTGATAAATTGTGAAATTGTTGAGGAGGTTAGACGCAGATTATTATTAAAATGTATGATTTATTTTTATGATGTTTTGCCTGAAGGCAAAGGGGAAGACTGTGAGACAGGGAGATTTTGAGCGATCATTTTCCGGTTTTGATTGTATGACCGTAGGGACGCAAAATTTTGCGTCCAAAATCGGGGAAAAGACAGCTTCTATGGGGGGAGAGAGATGGTGAGACAATATCAGCAAACCCCAATGTTAAATCAGCAGATTATTTAAA
>CAYTDH010000558.1:0-3247 GCA_964436325.1 uncultured Tangfeifania sp. | reverse complement strand
AAACCAGCATCGCAAAGGATATTTTGATGCTTACCAGGATAAACAAACCTGCATTACTGGAGAGATTCAAATAAAGAAGTTGATTTTGTATTGGAAAAGAATGGAAAACTTATTGCCCTGGAAGTGAAAAGCGGGAAAAGGTCCGAGAATTATGGCATGCAAAGCTTTGCAGGTCAATTTAATCCAGAAAAGGTTTTACTTGTAGGAACCGGGGGAATTCCTGTTGAGGAGTTTTTAATGCTCAATCCCAACGAGTTATTTTGAATAATGGCAATGTTTTTCAGGTATTCATTAGCTCCGGTTCGGTTTCGGTGAAATACCGGCTATTGATGTAGCCGTGACGATGTGCAATCAGCGCTCCTTCGTGGCTGTTTTTTATTTCATAATAGCTGGTTTCAACCTCCGATAATTTTTTTCCGAGGTGTTCATCGCGTTCCAGGAAACTGCGGGAGCGGATTTTCCGGATAAAAATGGTTTCGATCCTTCCGGGAAACTCAAGTGCCAGGCGGGAATAGATATCGGGGTCGTGCTGGCCGCTGTCGCCGATCAGGATAAACGAGCGGTCGGGATAAAACCGGAGGAGGAACCGGATTTTTTCAAATTTGTGTTCATGGCTTCCCCCGCCAGATTTCCAGAACTTGACAATGCTGTGCTCCAGCCTGCGGAGCAAAAAGACTCCCCGCGGTAAATCATTGAAACGAAAAAAGTCATCGAGCAAATCGTACAGGTTCCATTCGCTGCTCGATACATAAAAAAAGGGATGGGAAGAAATGTGGTCACTGCCTTTTGCCAGTGCATCGTAAAACAGGGATATCCCTTCAAATGACCTACGCGTATGGGCATTTTTAGAGAGCATGAGCCGCAGCTTTTTGAGTGTTTGGGTGGAATGGGAAACCATAACGGTATCGTCGATATCGGAGACAATGATGCGCTCTTTTCCCTCTGGGATGATACGGACATACCCGGTTTCGCGGATTTCAGGCTGGTCTTCTATGATTTCATCAAGCAATTCAAAATGAACCGGAAGCCAGTTCTCTGCTTTTGGGGAAGAGGTATTCTCCAATACATCAAAGTGAAAAGCAAAAAATCCCTGTTCATCGGTTTCAGCGGTTTGCTGCTGCCCTTCGAAGGTGGCCCTCACCACCACTCCGGCAATCTCATCTCCAGAAAAGCGTTTGATGGTAGCCATCACGTTATGCCAGAATCCTTGCTTTTCGTCTGGTTTCGACAATCCTTTGTCCTCGATGACCATCCCCTGGATAAACATTTCTTTTGGATTGCCGTACCCGTAATAAGGCACAATTTTGGGTACATCGAGCCATCCTGCTTTTTGTTTCAGGTAAACTTTTAACCTTCTGAATGGTTTGCGAACGCCTTTAAATACAGGTTTCAGTAACTTCATGCGGGTTTTTGAGTCTTTTTTTTTAATATTACAATATCGAATAAATCTAAAAAAAACGATTGAATTTGAGAAATAAACCGGGGATAAAAACAGCATTTATCGTGAATCCGGTCTCGGGTACCGGAAAAAAGACCGATTACAGATCTGCCATTTCCCGGGCGTCAAAAAGTGCCGGATTTGAATGGGATATTTTTGAAACCACAGGTGAAAATGACCCGGAGCAGATTCGACATTTTTTGCAGGACTTCAATCCTCAAAGGGTGATTACCATGGGGGGAGACGGAACCGTGAATATGGTTGCCGCTCAGATAGCCGGGCAAGATGTTGTACTGGGAATTATTCCTGCAGGATCGGCCAACGGGCTGGCCCACAATATCGGAATCCCCGTCGATTTTGACCGGGCACTCGATTTTAACCTCAATGCTTCTGCCCACCCTATGGACATGATTTCAATCAATGACACCTATTATTGCCTGCACCTGAGTGATGTCGGGATCAACGCCCGTATTGTCAAACGTTTTGAAAAGGAAGGTTCCAAAGGACTTCTGGGATACGGAAAACAACTGTTTAAGGAATTATTCCATCCCAAAACCTCTTTTTCCTGCTACCTGCAATTTCCCGGTCAGCCGAAGCAGCGCATGAAAGCCGAGATGCTCATTATTGCCAATGCAAAACGGTATGGGACCGGTGCCATTATCAATCCCACAGGGCAACTCAACGACGGAAAATTTGAAGTGGTCATCATCCGGCCCTACCCCTGGTGGTTTGTCTTCAGTTTTGTATATGCCGCATTTTTGGGGAAACTCCATAAAATGAAGTATGCAAAAATTTTTTCTGTGGAAAAGGTCACCATTCGTTTCCCCGAATCTCATGAATTTCAGGTGGATGGAGAGATTGTTCCGGATGTTTCATCGCTGAAAATTAAAATATTGCCCGGGGAAATCCAGGTTGTCGGGATATATTAATAAGGTGTCTTTTTTCAGAGTGGTTTTTAAATAGCAGCGAATGGCTTCAAAAAGGTCTTTTCAGATTTTCGCCGATACCGGCGGAACATTTACCCATCCGAAAATTTTGGAACAACGCTATTCGGTGAGGATTGAACAGTTCAGCATACCGAAAAATTCAGATGGAAAAGGAAAATGGCGCGGCGCTAACGGGGTAATCCGTGGAATAACTATTCTCGAACCCGTGAGTCTTTCGGTTTTAACACAGCGAAGAAAAGAGGGACCTGATTTTGTTTTTAAACGAATACAGGGTTGAAAAATTAACCAGCTTGTAATACTTAATTAATTCATCTGTGAACAGTTCACATCTCGAAATAAATACTTTTGCATTTTTATCATATATTCTTTTACATTTGTATGACCATATTCTTTTACTAAATGCCTGACTTGAAAAAAAATCCCGATGCCGCTTTAACCAAACTTATCCAAAAGGGAGAGAAAAAAGCCTATCAGGAATTGTTTGTCAGGTATGCACCCAGAATTTATCATTTTTCCCTGAGCTATCTGAAGAGTTCCACCGATGCCGAGGAGTTGGTGCAGGATGTTTTTTTAAAGGTTTGGGATAAGCGTGAAAACCTCGATCAGACCAAAAATGTCAAAGCTTTTATTTTTAAAATTGCTGTCAATACGATTTACGATTTCGTACGACAGAAGAATGTGGAGCGTGCTTTTGAGGATTTTACCCGGGCCCGGGAGGAGCTGCCGGTCAACACAACCTGGCATGAGGTGATTTGGGAAGAGATGTTGTCGAACCTGGATGATTTGGTCGGACAGATGCCTGAGCAGCGCCGGAAAATTTTTGTGTTAAGCCGCGAAAAAGGATTGTCTAATGATGAAATTG